>NZ_DOTK01000091.1:0-86324 GCF_003521185.1 Brevibacillus sp. | reverse complement strand
GCACTTGGCTTGACAATCCGTCTATTGAAAAACAAAAACATGAAATAATAGTAAAAAGCACCTCCTTTGTTTTGCGTACAAAAATAAAAAACCACTACCAGGCTAAGTCAGGGAGATCCCCGCTTTTTACCAAGTAGTGGTTTCCTTCATTCATTTACAATTCACCCCATCTAAACAGTTGGGGTGGTCGCTCTATTTACGCTTTTACAGCCCCAACCGTAGCCAAAGCAGCCTGCAAGTCATCGTAAATTACGTTGCCAACGACGACTGTATCGGCGATTGCCGCCATTTCAGCGGCTTGCTGCGGGGTGCGGATGCCGCCGCCGTAGAAGACGTGCGCTTCGTCGGCCCCTGCCTTGCAAGCTTTGACGATGGAAGGATCGCCGTATGTACCGCTGTACTCCAGATAGACGATGGGCAAGCGGCAGATTTTGGTCGCGACTTGCGCATACGCTTTGGCTTCTGCTGCGTCTGTGATCGGCAGGGCAGAAGTCAGCTCGGCGACGCCGGCTTGCGGATTGGCGATCAGGTAGCCTTCCGTAATAATCTCATCCCAATGAATGTAGGCTCCGTACGTTTTGAGTCCCGAAACGTGCGGGGCGAACATCCAGTTTGGATCGCCTGCATTCAGCACGAGCGGGATCAGATAGGAATCGAATCCGGGAACAACCGCGTCGAGCGACGAAATTTCCAGCACGGCCGGTACTGCGTAGCGGCGAATGCGGGACATCAGCTCAAGCGTATTGTCAAAAGTCACCCCATACGTGCCTCCAACGATAATCGCATCCGTGCCTGACTCGCAGATCAACTCTAGCGAATCGTCATCGATTGTTTTATCCGGGTCCAGTTTAAACGTATGGCGCCAACTGCGATAGTCAATCAACGTTGCCTGCCTCCTAGTTATTTTCCGATGCGCTCCAGCGCCATCTCGTATCCGTCGTTGCCGTAGTTCAGGCAACGCTTCACACGGGAAATAGTTGCTGTGCTGGCCCCTGTCTCAGCTTCAATCTGATTGTAGGTAAAGCCTTTTCTGAGCATGCGCGCCACTTCCAGGCGCTGCGCGAGCGACTGCATTTCGTTTACGGTGCACAGATCGTCAAAAAATTGATAGCATTCTTCCATGGTTTCCAGAGACAGAACCGCTTCAAACAGCTGCTCGATCCCTTTCCCCTTCAGTTTTTCCAGTTGCATTTTCGTCACCCCGTTATGGTATCCGTCTTCCGAACGGTTTCTCACTGTACAATTTTTAAGCACTAAAGCCCTACAATTAATCTTAGAAGAAACCGCCTTCATCCGCAAGCCCCAATCCCTAGTGGAACTTCAAGGATTGCGACAGACCCGGGGTATTCGGAAGAATTTCCACCCATGTATTTCCTGGCAAAAGCGGCGCTTCTTCCGTCAAAGCCGCATCCTCGTAGGCGCGAATCACGCCGTTGCTGCGCTTCCACTTGATTTTGCGCGCCTTGCCCTGCTGGAACAAATAACCGTCTCCAGGGCCGATCACATCGACCTGTCGGCGACCTTCGCTGTCCAATACACGATGCTTGGTCGAAATGACCAGCAAATTGGTCGTGGAAAGCTGCTTGTTGTCGCTCAAATCGACGTGCGGTTTGCCAGCTGTGAACCGCATGTACTTCTTCTGCTCGGCATCGTATGTAAAAGCAGCCTTGTTCAGCGCGTGAAAAGTCAGATCAATTTGCGTCGCAGGCTCGCCTTCCTTGATCTCGGCGTCATCCGCCAAGAAAGTGAAATGCGGCACTTCTGCGGTTGTCCGCATTTTTTTGTCTGCCATAGCCTGCTCGATCAGCTCTGGCTTGGTGTAAAGGTTATGCGGCATTTTGCGGAAGCTCTCCCGCCAGAAATAGCGCCCGTTCGGGATTTCATCCAGATGGCTGTAGTCGGACCGCGCCAATGTCTCCAGCGCCTCCTGACTGCCGCCAGCATGGACAAGCACAGCGTCGAAGCCGATGCCCAATTGAATGAAATAAGGGCGAATGCTGCGCACTGGCCCGACGACCTCCGGCTTTTGACTCTGGTATACCGTCAGAAAACGCGTCATCTCGCCTTCTGCCAGCACTTCGTAAATAATGTCCGCCTTGTTCAGTCCCGTCTGTGGCCGGGCTGGCGGCGCGTTGTTCACCATGACCATGACCGGGCGCTTGCTGTCCAGTCGTTCCTGGCTGCCAAGTCCCGTCAACGGCGCTTTATACGGGTACTGGATCGGTTGATTCGTCTCCGGTGGATTTTGCACGATAGGAGCGGTCGGCTGTTCTGGAGCCGGTGTCGGCTGTGTGTCAACCGGCTGCGGGCTGCACGCCGTAACGAATAGCAGCAGGGATAGTAGCATGAGTGACGTCTTCGTATGTCGTTTCACAAAATCGCTCCTTTCCATCTGTTGATGCCTTTTTTTCCCTACTTCTTTTTCGTGAGAGCGGAGGGGATTCCTGCTTCCACACGTTTTCCACGATTCTCATACGGACATGCCACACATCGCGTTTTTGGCTATGCTACAATAATGGAAAACAGATGCAAAGCGAGGGCGAAACCATGAATACCCCCTACCTTGTCTATCTGGTGGACGATGAAACCAACCTCCTGGATTTGCTGCAATCGTACTTGCAAAGCGCCGGATTGCAGGTCAAGGCGTTTTCCAGCGGTGCCGAAGTGCTGCCGTTGCTAGATGAAGAAACACAGCCGCATCTATGGATTTTGGACATCATGATGCCAGATATCGACGGCTACGAGCTGCTGCGACTCATTCGGGAAAAATCGAATGTACCGATCATTTTCATTTCCGCCCGCGACCAGGATGTCGATAAAATCATTGGACTGGAGCTGGGCAGCGACGATTATCTCGCCAAGCCGTTTTTGCCCCGCGAGCTGGTCATCCGCGCGAAAAAGCTTTTGCAGCGTACGTATGAAAAGCCTGGTGCTGCCGCAGCTTCCGCGCAAACTTTCCAGGATTGGGTAACGGTTGGCCCTTATATGATCTCAGAAAAAGGCCGGCAAGTAAAAGAAGGAGACGAATTGATCGATCTGACGACCAAAGAATTTGAGCTGATCATCTACCTTTTGCACAATCAGGGGCTGGCTCTGAACCGCGAGCAAATCCTGACCTCCATCTGGGGCGAGGACTACATCGGCTCCGACCGCGCTGTAGATGATCTCGTGAAGCGCATACGCAAAAAGATGGCGAAATTCCCGCTGGAAACCGTCTATGGCTTCGGTTACCGGATGACGCGCATATGAGCAAATTTCGCCTGAAAAACTTGCCGCTCTCCCGGCAGATTCTCATTTTGTTCATGCTGCTGACAAGCGTGCTGGGCGTCGGTCTCGGGATCGGCTATCCTTTGGCGGTCAAGCAATACCTCGTTTCCAATACGTACGCCTTGCTGGAGGACGAGTTCAACACGCTGTCCAAGCATATTTCCTTCAATGAAGACAACGAACTGCTGCCTGTTCCGGCTGCAGCCCCTTACTTTTTGCAACTGCTCCTCTCCCGCTACGAATACTCGTTTGACATGATCGTCTACGCAGAAAACGGGCGGGAGCTGGGCAGCCGCAGCAGCAGTGGGCGGATTCCGTATGAGGAAGCGCGCGAGTTGTTTATCAAGGCAGCCGCGCATCCGAACGACCAGTTGCAGCACGGCACGTTGAGTCGCGGCGACGAAAACTACCTGTTCGTCAGCAAGCGCATGGACTACCACGGCTTTCCTTACTACATGGTGCTGTTCTCCAAGGAACAGGAGCTGAATCAGATCAATGCGATTCTCACCCGCCAGTTTTTGCTCGTGTTCAGCCTGCTTCTGCTCGTTAGCTGGCTGCTCGCCGTCTGGTTCAGCGGCTACTTGAGCAAACCGCTGCGCAGCCTGGACGAGCTGTGCAACAAGATTGCCCGCCGCCAGTTTGACATTCCGCTCGTGATGGACCGCGGAGACGAGATCGGCCAGTTGGCCCGCTCTTTTGACACGATGAAAAATCAATTGAAGGAATACGACGAATCGCAGCGTCATTTTGTGCAAAACATCTCCCATGAGCTGAAAACGCCGATCATGGCGATCCAGGGCTACACCCAGGGCTTGATTGAAGGGGTCTTTCAGGGGCCGCAAGCGGAAAAAGGGCTGGCGATCATCATGGAAGAGAGCAAGCGGCTGGAAAAGGTCGTCGGACAGCTGCTCTATTTGACCAAGATTGAATCTGTGGCGCAAATGATGCAGGTGGGACAAGTCGATCTGTCGGAAATGATGCACCTGCTGCGGCAACGGCTTGCCGTCCTGAATCCGCAAGTCGAATGGGAAGTCAATGTACCGTCTGATTTGATTGTGGAAGGCGACGGCGAGCAATTGAGCACGGCGTTCGTCAACATCATGGAAAACCAGCTCCGCTACGCGAAAAACCGTCTGACCATTACCGGACGCCAGCTAGGGCAAAACGTAGTGATCAGCATTTCCAATGATGGTCCACCCATCGAAGAATCGCTGCTCCCTCATCTGTTCCAGCGCTTCCGCAAAGGCAAATCCGGCAAGCACGGCCTCGGACTGGCTATCGCCCGCGCCGTTTTTGAAGCGCACAAAGGGACGATTATCGCTCGCAATGATGCAGGCGGTCCTTGCTTCACCATGACTGTTCCCGTTTCGTTCAAAGGCTGACTACTTCCACGTCAACAAGAGCGGCTTGCCCGATCCTCACGATCGCGGTCGAGCCGCTCCTTTTCACTTCGTTTACCAGGCAAATTCAAATTCAATAAAGGCGTAGCGGGACACCGTCTCATAGCCCAGCTTTTCATAGACGCGAATCGCAGCGGGATTATCCGCAAACACCATCAAGTAGACGTTTGGCGACTTTTCCAGCCCCATTCGGCTAATGTCTGAGGCGATCTGTGTCCCCAAGCCTTTTTTCCGATGCTTTTCGCTGGTGCCGATGTTCCCGATCTCCACAAAAGCATCGTCGTAGACGTGAAAGCCAGCCAAAGCCATTGGCTCGTCCTGTTCGGAAAAAAGCGCGATATGCGGCATTTCTTCCACTTCCTCGGCACGAAAGCTGATCATGCCAACCTGCCCGGCCAGCGCGACAGCAAGCTGCCCCTCTGAAGGAGCAAGCAAACGGGAACTTCCCGGCGCAAGCAGCCTGTCAGGCGCGACCAGCTTCATTAGCTGCAACGTCCTTTGCGCCCGGATGCCGGGAATTTTCACCCGCTCAAAAGCCGCTTGCGGCAAGCCAAACACGCCCGTCTGTCCTTCCGGCATATCGACAGACGGCTGCTGGCGAAAATAGTTCAGCATGTCAGTCGCATCGTACTCCCCCTCTGCGGCCAAAAGCTGCAAGGAAAAAGCATGGAAGGGCATCCCCTGCAAGTAAGCGCCAACTGCCCGCACCTCACCATCCTCCACGTCCGCTGCAAACACGCTGCGCTCCGGGCGAAGATGCACATTTCCATAAAAAATATACGATTGTTCCAATGTAATTGGCGTAAGCGAACTTATTTGTTCATATTTCAGCGGCAAAATCACTGCGAAAACACCCCTTCTTTCGATTCCCTATTGACGTTCTAACGCCTGGCGGTTACCATGATAAAAATTTCTCTTATAAAGATCATACAGGAGGAGAGAATTGTGGCTTTTTATTACACAGAACCATCTCGGACGTTTAACGAGTTTTTGCTGCTTCCGAATCTCACCACGAAAGAATGCACACCAAACAATGTGGACTTATCCACTCCGATTACCAAGTTTAAAAAAGGTGAAAAGCCAGCTATTACACTCAACATACCGTTCTCATCCGCAGTCATGCAAGCAGTTTCCGACCATCATATGGCGGTCGCATTGGCTAGATGTGGCGGTATTTCCTTTATTTTTGGCTCCCAATCGATCGAAAGCCAAGCGACCATGGTTCGCAAAGCGAAAAACCACAAGGCAGGCTTCGTTGTCAGCCGCTCTAATCTGACGCCAGAACATACATTAAAAGATATTTTGGCGCTGAAAGAACAGACAGGCCACTCCACCGTTGCGGTTACCGAAGATGGCTCCGCCAAAGGCAAGCTGCTCGGAATCGTCACCGGACGCGACTACCGTGTCAGCCGCGACTCGCAGGACAAGCTTGTGCGCGATATCATGACGCCGTTCTCCTCCCTGATCTACGGCAAATCCGGAATCACGCTGTCGGAAGCAAACGACCTGATCTGGGAGCACAAGCTCAACTGCCTCCCAATCGTGGATGAAAACCAAAACCTGGACTTCCTCGTATTCCGCAAAGACTACGATTCCCGCAAAAACAACCCGCTGTCGCTGCTCGATGCCAACAAAAGCTATATCGTAGGCGCGGGTATCAACACCAAAGACTATCAGGAGCGCGTTCCTGCGCTGGTAGAAGCGGGCGTTGACATTCTCGTCATCGACTCTTCGGACGGCTTCAGCGAATGGCAGCGCGATACTGTGCAATTTGTAAAAGAAAACTTCAACGTGCCAATCGGCGCCGGAAACGTTGTCGACAAGGAAGGCTTCCGCTACCTCGTCGAAGCAGGCGCAGACTTCGTCAAAGTAGGGATTGGCGGCGGCTCCATCTGCATCACGCGCGAGCAAAAAGGAATCGGGCGCGGCCAGGCTTCTGCTGTAATCGAAGTAGCGGCAGCCCGCGATGAATACTTCAAGGAAACAGGCATTTACGTACCGATCTGCTCGGACGGCGGCATCGTGCACGACTACCATATGACACTTGCTCTGGCAATGGGCGCAGACTTTGTCATGCTGGGCCGTTACTTCGCCCGCTTCGACGAAAGCCCGACCAAAAAAGTGAAAATCGGCAACAACTTCGTAAAAGAGTATTGGGGAGAAGGCTCCAACCGCGCACGCAACTGGCAGCGTTATGACACGGGCGGCAAAAGCGCGCTCGTGTTCGAGGAAGGCGTAGATTCGTACGTTCCTTACGCGGGAAGCCTGCGTGAAAACATGGACCGCACCCTGAGCAAAATCAAGTCGACCATGTGCAACTGCGGCTCCCTCTCCATCCCTGAGCTGCAACAAAAAGCGCGCATCACGCTCATTTCCGCTACCAGCCTGGTCGAAGGCGGAGCGCATGACGTCATTTTGAAAGAAAGCACAATGGCGGCTGAGTAACAGCATTGCAGTCAAAGCAGAAAAACGACGCGAAGATCAGTTCGCGTCGTTTTCTTATTTTTCACCCCAACCGATACACCGCAAACGGCTCCCCATGACGGTACGGCTCGCTTAGCTGGTCGAGCTTTTGCATCGTTGCCTCGTCCAGCGCAAGCGTTGCGCTTTGCAAGTTGTCCGTGAGCTGTTCCACGCGAGTCGCGCCCACAATGACCGTCGAGACAGCAGGCTTGTGCATCAGCCAGGCAAGCGACAGGACGCTGGATGATACGCCCAGCTCAGCCGCAGCCTTGCCTACCTGCTGCCCGAACTCCAGGTTTTGTTCACTGAGCTTTTGGACGAAGCGCGGCTCTTTGTCAGCGCGTGAACCGGCAGGCGCCTTGTCCACGCTTGTATATTTTCCGGTCAAAATGCCCCCGGCAAGCGGGAAGTACGGGATGATGCCGACTCCTTGATCCAGACACATCGGCACCAGCTCCCGCTCCGGCGTACGATCCGCGAGCGAGTAGCTGACTTGCGTCGATACGTAGCGGTTCAAGCCTGCTTTCTCGCTGATCCCGATCGCTTTCATCAGCTCCCACGCCGCGTAGTTCGATGCCCCGATGTAGCGCACTTTTCCGGAGCGAACCATGTCGTCGAGCGCCCGCAGCGTCTCTTCCAACGGCGTCTCGGGATCAAACGTGTGAATCTGGTACAAGTCGACGTAATCGGTGCGCAGCCGCTTCAAGCTGTCTTCCAGCTCCCGCATCAGATGATAACGCGACGAGCCGCGCTGATTCGGCCCTTCGCCTTTTACCAGACCAGCCTTGGTCGCCAAAACAACCTCGTGCCGCTTCCCTTCCAGCGCCAGTCCGATAATGCGCTCCGATTCGGTTTGCGTGTAAATATTCGCCGTATCGATGAACGTAATCCCGTTCTCGATGGCGGTATGAATGATTTCTACGGATGTTCGTTCATCAGCACGCCCTCCAAATGAATTGGTTCCCAGTCCCAGGGCTGAAACGTTCAGCCCGCTTTTTCCCAAACGGTAATATTTCATGGTGGTCGACCTCGCTTTCCATAATTGAAATGGCTTGTGCAAGACTCTTTCATTATCGCGCATTTGCCGCTCGATTTCATGTTTTTCCCTCTATCGCCAAACAATAAGAGCACACTTGCACATTGCAAAACCATAACGTTTACGTTAAGGTTATAGTTGTGACGAAACGACTCGTGAAAATCATCTTGTTTCGGAAAGGGATGGACTGATGTACCGAATTGAAGAGGTTGCGAAAAAAACGAATTTGACCAAGCGAGCCTTGCGCTATTACGAGGAGCTTGGCCTGGTGTCTCCTTCCGGCAGGACGGAGAGCGGCTATCGCATGTACACGGAAGCGGACGTCGAACAAATTGTCCACGTAAAAGACATCCGCGACTTGCTCGGCGCCTCGTTGTCCGAGATTAAAGAAATGATGGAGCTGGGACGCAAATACGAGGAGCAGCGCGAGTTTTACCACCAGCACTACATGGGCCGCGAGCTGGAAGGCGAGGAGCTGCACAGGCGAATCGAGACGCTGAGAACTTTGGAAGAAACGCTCGGCAACCAACGGGACATTTTGCACGGGAAACTGACCAGAATGCAAGAGCTGCTGGAATCTTACGATGAGAAGCTTGCGCGGATCGTCACAAAACGCAATGAGCTGGAAGCAAAAGCAACAGGGAGGTAACACATTTATGTCTGCTGACGCACATTCTTTACGCACGATCTTGAAACAGCCCAAATCGGCCTACGCCGTGGCATTCGCCTGTGTCGTAGCCTTCATGGGGATCGGCCTGGTAGACCCGATTTTGCCTGCGATCGCTGCCAAGCTGCAAGCAACGCCAAGTCAGGTGTCTTTGTTGTTTACGAGTTACATGTTGATGACCGGGGTGACCATGCTCGTCACCGGATGGCTGTCCAGCCGCATCGGTCCGAAACGCACCATGCTGTTTGGTTTGCTCGCTATTATCATCTTTGCTTTTTTGGGCGGCATGGCAAATTCAATCGACGGGATCGTCTGGTTCCGCGCTGGCTGGGGACTGGGAAACGCATTCTTTATTTCGACCGCGCTTGCCGTCATCGTCAGCGTGGCCAGCGGGGGCACAGCTTCTGCGATTGTTTTGTATGAGGCAGCCATCGGACTCGGGATGTCGGTAGGCCCGCTTCTCGGCGGCTTGCTGGGAGGCATTAGCTGGCGCGGTCCGTTTTTTGGCGTTTCGGTGTTGATGGCGATCGCTTTTCTCGCTGTCTTCGTCCTCCTGAACGAAATACCGAAGCCGAAAAAACGCACTTCGCTGCTCGATCCGTTTCGCGCCCTGCGCTACCCTGGACTGTTCACCATGGCAGTAACTGCCTTGCTCTACAACTTCGGATTTTTTACCCTGCTCGCCTATTCGCCGTTTGTGCTGCATATGGATGAGCACAGCTTGGGATTGGTCTTCTTTTTCTGGGGAGTTTTGCTCGCCATTACGTCCGTGATCGTCGCTCCCAAGCTGACCGATCGTTTTGGCTCTGTCCCGACCTTGTACACCATGCTGTTGTTGCTCGCCCTTGATTTGGCTTACATGGGCTTCGCCGTCTCCTCGCAGACCGGGCTGGTCGTCGCGATCGCAGTCGCTGGGGCGATTTTGGGGATCATCAATACCGTTTTGACTACGGTTGTCATGGACGTAGCTCCGGTGGAACGCGCGGTTGCTTCGTCCGCGTACAGCTTCGTCCGCTTTGTAGGCGGCGCCATCGCCCCTTGGCTTGCCGGAAAGCTCGCCGAGTGGTACTCGTCTCAGGTGCCGTTCTACGTCGGAGCCATCGTCGTACTGATCAGCATTGTCGCTCTCTCGGCAGGACGCCGCCATTTGGCAAACGTCCACTAACCAACCAATCAGGCATAACAAAGGCACCTGTACGGCTGCAAAAGGAATGCAGCTGTCAGGTGCCTCTTTTTCTTTTTTATCTATACTTCTTCGATCAGTCGCGCCAGCAGTGTAGCGCGAGTCGATATTTCACCCAGTTCGATCCATTCCTTCGGCGAATGAGCCAATCCACCTTTTGTACCAAGTCCATCCAACGTGGGAACTCCGCAAGCCGCCGCAAAATTGCCGTCGCTGACGCCGCCGGTGCCTGATTCCTCTAGATGCATCCCTAGTTCATTGATACTGATGGATTGGGCCAGCGAAAACAACGCTCCCGTTTCCTCGGTACGCTCCATCGGCGGACGGCGAATGCCGCCTGACACGTGGATGCTCGTACCCGCAAGCATTGGCTCTCGTTCCTGCATGACTTTTTCAATCCGTTGCGCCTCGTCCATGGACACCACCCGGATATCTACCTCTGCCTCGGCGTAATCTGCGACGACATTTGCGCCGATTCCGCCTTTGACGATCCCTACATTGACCGTTGTGCCTTTTTCATAGTCGGTCAGCGAGTGCAGAAATTGCACCTGACGGGCCAGCTCTTCAATCGCCGATACGCCTTTTTGGTGGTCGACGCCAGCGTGAGCCGATTTTCCGTGGATAGCCAACGTGTAGTGCGCACTTCCCTTGCGCCATGTTTTCAGCGCTCCGCCAGGCTCTGTCGGCGGCTCCAGCACAAAGCTCGCAACCGAGCGGGAAGCTTCCTCCTCCACGAGCCAGCGGGAAGTCGGACTGCCGATTTCTTCGTCGCTGTTGAGCAGCAGCACGATTTTTTTGTCTTTTGGCAAGCGATCCAGCTTCACGAGCGCACGCAGCGCAAACATCGCCTGCAACACGCCTGCTTTCATATCGTAGACACCCGGCCCGTACGCTTTGCCATCTTGCATGGAAAACGGCCTGCGCGCTGCTTCTCCTTCCAGCCACACGGTATCGTAGTGACCGATAATGAGAATTTGCTTTTCCCCGTCGCCCAACGTGCAGCGCACCTGATCCCCGTAAGTCGCATTCGGAATCAGTTCCGCCCTGCCGCCTGTCAGCCTTTGAAATTGCAGCGCGAACCAGCCCGCCATCCGGTCGCCCAGCTGCTTGTCGCGGGAAGGCGAGTCCATGTTGACCGCTTCCTCAAGCAGTTGCAAAAAGTGATTCAAATTGTGTTGCAAATAAGTCTGGATTGACATAGTGCCTCTTCCTTAATGAGATTGTGAATTGAGTCCGAACAGGCGCTCTAGTCCGTATACTTTTTCCAGCAATACGATAAAGACCAGACTCAGCAGGATGACGACCGCGGAGATTGAAGCCACCAGCGGATCGAGCGTTTCCTGCATGTAGGTGAAGATCGCAAGCGGAAGCGTGGTCGTATCTGGCGCTACCAAGAACAAGGAAACCGTCACATTGTCAAACGACGTCAGGAACGAGAAAATCATTCCCGACACAATGGCTGGGCGCAGCAAAGGCAGCGTGATGTCCCAAAAAACGCGCAGCGGGTGTGCACCCAGCATGTACCCTGCCTTTTCCAGCGTATAGTCAAATGTGCTAAGTCCTGTGAGCACCAGACGCACAACATACGGGATGGAAATCAGGATGTGCGCCAGGAGCAGCCCTGTAAACGTTCCTGCAATACCGATCCGTGTAAAAAACAGCAAGGCGGAAATCCCGATGATCAGCGAAGGCACGGTAAGCGGGGAGAGCATCAGCGCGTTGATGACGCCGCTCCCGCGGAATTTGTACTTCGACAGCGCGAATGCTGCCAAGGTGCCGAGCACGGTCGCCAGAACAGCGGTAACCGTCGCCAGTTTGAGACTCGTCCAGAGCGATTCGACAAACTCCGGCCGCTCCAGAATCATCGTGTACCATTGAAAAGAGAAGCCTTCCGGCGGAAACGCCAAGTATCCAGCCGCCGTAAACGAGCTTGGAATGATGACCAGAAACGGCAGATTGACCAGCAGCAGCACGAAGAACGTGATGAGTCCGAACGTATTTATCTTTTTCATGACGCAAACACCTCTTTATACCGCTTCGTTTCGATCAACTTCGTATACAGTGTCACCAGCAAAATCGTGCTGCCCAAAAGCAGGAACGCAAGCGCAGCTCCAAGCGGCCAGTTCAAGGTCGCCATGATCTGCTCGTACGCAATGACCGGCATGACTTTTACCGAAGTTCCGCCCATCAGCGCCGGAGTGACAAACGCGCTCATCGACAAGCTGAAAACCAGAGTCGTTCCCGCGATGATCCCCGGCAAGCAGAGCGGCAAAGTCACTGTAAAGAACGTGCGAATGCGCGAAGCTCCCAAAATCGAAGCTGCCTTGGACAAGGACGGATCGATGGCGTACAGGCTGGTCGCAATCGCCAGCACCATGTAGGCAATAAACGAATCGGTCAGACCGATGACGACGCCAAGCTCGTTGTACAAAAGCCGCAACGGCTGCTCGATCAAGCCGAGCTTCATCAGCATTTCGTTAATCCAGCCCTTCTCTCCCAGCACGACTACCCAACCGAAGTTGCGGATGACCACGCTGATGAGATGCGGAGCCAAAATGAGCATCGTCACGATTCCGCGCATTTTTCCTGTCGCCTGCGCCATGTACATCGCCACCGGAAAGCCCAGCAACAAGGTGGCGAGCACGGTCCACAGACTGACGCGAATCGTCCGCCAAAGAATTTCCACATAAAACGAATCTTGAACAAACAAGGTGTAGTTTTGCAGCGTGAAAGCCTGGTTTTCATCCTGGAAGCTGAGCATAAGCATGAGCAGCATCGGCAAAATAAACACCCCGAGCAAAACAATCATCGCAGGTGCCGTCAGCAGTGTGATCGAAAGACGCTTGTTCATCCGTCATCCCCTCTCCACGGGCATGACCAGCACGTCTTCCGCATTCCACTGACAGTAAACCGTTTTGCCTGCTTCTTGTTCAGCCGATTTGTCGCTCATCTGAACCTTGACTGACAGTGTATGCGCTCCGGTCGCCACCTCGCACTCCGTGTAGGAGCCGAGGAAAGAAGCGAGCTGGAGATGGCCTTTTACCCGATTCGGCTGTGCCGTATCCGCTGCGTCGGACAGCTTGATCTTCTCTGGCCGGACGAAAATGACCACTTTTTGCTGGAGGGCAAACGCACGCTGCTGCCCTGTCGCCTGCACAAGCAAACCGCCTGTCGTACGCAAGGTCAGCGTGTCGCCGTCGATCGCGATGACCTCGCCTTCCATCCGGTTTGTTTTGCCGATGAACGTATGCACGAACTCGGAAGCCGGCTGGTTGTAGATTTCGAGCGGAGTCCCGATCTGCTCCACAAAGCCGTGATTCAGGACAACAATACGGTCGGAGAGTGCCAGCGCCTCTTCCTGATCGTGCGTAACGAAAATGGTAGTTACGCCAATCTCCTGATGCAGACGCTTCAACTCGTCGCGCAGTTCCTCGCGCAGCTTCGCATCGAGGTTGCTCAACGGCTCGTCCAGCAGCAAAAGCGAAGGCTCAATCACCAGAGCGCGGGCAATCGCAATGCGCTGGCGCTGACCGCCAGACAGCTGCTTTGGATAGCGGTCAGCCACATTCGGCAGCTTGACCAGCTCAAGCACGCGTTTCACGCGATCTTGCATCTCTTGCTTGCCTATCTTGCGCAGCTTCAAGCCGTAGGCGATGTTTTCCGCTACGGTCATATGCGGGAACAGCGAGTACGTCTGGAAAACCATCCCCAGCTCGCGTTTGTACGGCGGCACTCCGTTCATCCGCTGACCTTTGATCAGCAAGTCTCCGCCATCAGGGTCCAAAAATCCGGCGATCATGTTCAAGGTCGTCGTTTTGCCGCAACCGGATGGACCCAAAAACGAGATAAATTCGCCTTGCTCCACCTGAAGGTTGAAATCCTGAACCACGACATTGTTTTGAAATTTTTTCATGATGCCGCGCAGTTCGACGTCAATCACCTTTGTCACTTCCATACCTACTTTCCTGTTTTAGGTGCGATTTCTTTGTTAAAGCGATCCAGCCAAGCGGATGTTTCCTTGCTGATGATGTCGTAGTCAAAGTTCACGACTTTTGAACGGTCAAATTCCAGTGTCTTCGCTACATCGTCCGGCAGCTTCACGCTCGTGGCAGGATTGTAGTACAGCTTGGTCGCGTACATTGTTTGCACCTCGTCTGTCAGCAAAAAGTCGACAAATGCTTTTGCTGCTTGCGGGTGCTTCGCTCCTTTGACCAAAGTAGCGATGTTTGGCACGATATTTCCTCCCTCTTCAGGGAAAACAAATTCCAGCGGCACGCCCGCTTCTTTTTGCGTCAGGCTGCGCGCCATCGTCCAGGTGGTGTAGGCTGCGCTCTTGTTTTGCAGATTTTGCTGCAATTGCGCCGCGCTCTTGGCAAAAGTAGGCATGTATCCTGCAAGCGTTGCCAATTTCTCGAAGCCCGGCTCGATGCTCTTCTCTGATCCGCCATTCGCGTAGGCCAGCATGATCATCGTGGAGCGTCCGAAGTTGCTCGCCACATCTGTCATCGTAATGTTGCCCTTCACTTCCGGCTTGGTCAGATCGTTCCACGATTTCGGCACAGGCAGCGATTTCTCTTTGACCAGTTCGCTGTTGTACGAAATCCCCATCGGCGTGAAGTTGACGACTACGCCGCTGTCATCTGTCACCTTCAAATCTTGCGGCACGTTTTTCACATTCGGAATCTCAGTGCCCGAGATCGTTTCCCACAAGCCTTCCTGGCGTCCTTTTTCCTGTTCCCCGCCTTCGATGATCGTCAAGTCAATTTGCGGAGCGTTTTTCTGTGCTTTGACTTTCGCTACAATCTCCGTGGAAACTCCGGATACATACGTCAGCTTCACATTCGGATACTTCTCGTTGAACTTTTTGAAAATCTCGTCTTTCATCAGCTTCTCTACAGTAGCTCCGTTCCCCGCTACCACCAGCGTGTCTTCCAGTTGTACTTGTGCTTGTGTACCTCCTGAATTGCCCGTGGTCGGAACTGGTGTAGCTGTTTGCGGCGTGGAGGAGCCACATCCAGCCAACAAAGAACCAGTCAAAGCAAAAATGGACAGAACAGATAATGCCTTTTTCTTCAAGTTCGTCAACCCCCGATTTACCTTTATTGTTCACGAATAGAGAACAGTGTTTGCTATTCGAGAACGATAGTGTTATCCTATCATAAAGATACTGACTATTCAAGGTAGTCATACAAAAACAACCATTATCGCAATTCGCAACCCTACCTGTGGTAAAATAGGGCTAATGCACATAAAGGAGACGTTTTTCATGGACCAAGTATTGTCTTCTGTACGAAACGGCTGCCGACTCTTGAAAATGTTCCTTGATTCTCCCAAAGAGCTTGGCGTGACAGAACTGAGCAAAAAACTGCAACTGTCAAAAGGGGCCGTACACAAGCTGCTATCCACGCTGGAGTCCGAAGGCTTCATTCGCCAAAATGAAAAAACCAAGCAATACACGCTCGGTTATACTTTGCTGGAGTTGGGCACGAAGGTGCTCACCAACCACGATATCGTCGATTTTTCCAAACCGTATTTGACCGGACTCGTCTCCCGGGTCAACGAGCTTGCCGTCCTCTGCGTCCAGGATGCAAAAGACGCCATATACGTAGCGAAGGAAGACTCGCTTCACCCGATCCGCTTTACCGTAGAGTCCTTCCGCCGCTTTCCGCTGTACTCGACATCGGCTGCCCGGGTGTTGCTCGCTTTTCAGCCGGAGTCTTTCCAGGACGAAATATTGGCGGAGCATCCGTTGAAAACGTACACTACTCATTCCTACACATCGGTGGCGGACATCAAGGACAATCTGCGCACGATCCGCGAACGCGGCTACGAGATCAGCTCCAATCGCCGCAACGCGGGCGTCACGGGAATTGCTGCGCCGATTTTCGATTCAACTGGCCATGTGACAGCCTCCGTGAGTGTGATTGGCCCGTCGGATCGCGTCTTGCCGAGACAGGGAGAGATTTTGGCAGACACGCTTGCGACTGTGCGCGAGATGTCCGCCCACTTGGGCTATCGCTTGGGTTGACCAACATGACAAACACAAAAAGACCTTTTCCCCCACACGATCACACTTTCCGTTGGGGAGAAGGTCTTTGTCTTTTCTCATGCGCCCAGCACTCGGCCCGGCATGCCTGAAATGTCCTAAAACGCGAACACTTGCCGCCACAGCGCCACGATAACCACTCCAGCGAGCAACGCCCAAACGATCTGCTTTTTCCAAAGCCCTACCGCCAGCGCCACAGTGCCCGCCACCAAATACTCCGGGCTCCACGCCCCTTTTGGCGCGTGAAACAAGATGGGCGGAATCGTCATGGATGTGAACACGCCGACTGGCACCATCGCCAAACCCCGTCCGAGCCAGGCCGGAATCTGCCACCTGGAACTGATCAACAGCATCGGAAATCGCGTCAAATACGTAATGATCGCCATTAAAACGATATAGAGCAAAATTTTATCGTTCACCGCTCAACGCCCCCATCACTACGGCCGTCACTGTCCCGGTGATCACGGCAACCGTCGCTCCTCCGAGCCAAAAGCCAAGACAGGCGACAACCGCGGCACAACCAGCCACTTTGAGATGATACGATGAAACCAGATTAACGGCCAGAAACCCGAGAAACGTCGCGATAAAAGCAAAATCCAGCCCCCAGCTTTCCGTCTGGGTAAATACCGTTCCGAAAATGGCTCCCGCCAGCGTGCTGGCATTCCAGATCACGTAATCAGCCGCACTCGCTCCGGCGAAGTAAGCAAGGCTCGGTTTTTCCCCTGCGGCCAAATAAGTCGCCTTGAGCGCATACGTCTCGTCGTTGAGCGTCCCGGCCATCAGCGACAGCTTCCATGGCGCCGTCTCGCGAAACTTCGGCCCCAGAGCCAGTCCGTACAACAGATGACGAGCGTTCAAGAGCAGCGTCGAAACCAGGATCGGCCAACCGACAATCCCCTGGGAAATCAAACCGACAGCCGCAAACTGCGACGAGCCTGCATTGACCAGCAAGGAAAACAGCATCGCTTCCGTCACTCCCAGCCCTGCCTGCCTCGCCAAAATGCCAAACACCATTCCATCCACAATTCCGGCGGCTGCCACCGGAATGATTTGCTTCATTCCTTTTACAAACAACGACTGCGACACCTTGATGTGCTCTCCCTTCTGCGCTTCCCCTCTGTCTGATGCAACTGTTGCTTCAATGTCTCTGCAAATACGGCTCCCACGCCTTTTTCAACAGGCGAATGCCCTCGCCCATCTCTTCCAGGCTCAAACCGCCGAAGCCGAACTGGAAAGCAGGCAGTCCTTTTTGCGCTGGCTCCATCCACTTGTGAGAAGTCGGGTAGACGCGAATCCCTTCCGCAGCCGCGATTTGCGCAAGCTCTATGGCTGTACGTTCACTCGCTACCTCAATCGTCACGGACAGCCCGGCGTCCTGGCCTTTGAGCAAAATGTGCGCCCCAAGCTGCTCCTGCAAAAGTTGAAGCATCGCATCGTGCTTTTTGCGATAAATCGTCCGCATTTTGCGAATGTGCCGCTCCCAGTCGCCATGCTTCATGAACAAGGCCAGCGTCTCCTGATGGATGCGCGAAGCAGACTGGTCAAAATCAATCAACTCCTTGTGATAAATCTTGAGCAGCTCGTGAGGCAGCACCATGTAGCTAATCCGAATCGATGGCAAAAGCGCCTTGGAAAAAGTCCCGACATAGATCACCCGCCCGTTGGTATCCAGCCCCTGGAGGGAAGGAATCGGTCGGCCGTGATAACGAAACTCTCCGTCGTAGTCATCCTCGATGATGTACCCGTTTGCCTGATTGGCCCAGTGCAGCAGCTTCAAGCGCTTGGCGTACGGCATGACGATTCCGGACGGGTCCTGGTGAGACGGGGTAATATAGACGTACCTGGCCCCGCTTTTGCTGAGCGCCTCCACATCGATCCCGTCGTCCTCCAGCCGAATCGGCCGAACCTCAAAGCCGAGATGGGAAAAAACGGATCGAACGCCGTTATAGCCCGGCTCCTCCATAGCGACAGCCTGTCCCTGCGCACCGAACATGAAGCCGAGCAAACTGATCATAATCTGCGTTCCCGCACCGATTACGATTTGCTCAGGCGTAGCCTGCACGCCGCGCGCTCGCCCCAGATAGCGGGCCAACTCTTCCCGCAAAAGCGGCTCTCCTTGCCTGTCGCCGTAGTAGAGCACGCTCTTGTTCTCTTTTTGCATGCACTGATTCGTGTATTTGCGCCAGCGTTCATACGGAAAATGCTCGGCGTCTACTTTTGCCTGGTGGAAATCATAGCGGACGGGAGCGGGAAGCACCTCGGTTATCCCTTGTACGCGCTCCTTTTCTTTGCGAACGGCGTCAACATCTGGATATTGCTTCTTGCCGGGCATCTTCAAGATCGGTCCATCCCAGTCCACATCCACGACAAAAAACCCGCTGCGCTCCCGACTCTCGATATATCCTTCTGCCAAAAGCTGATGGTACGCGCTTTCCACCGTCGTTTTGCTGACGTGCAAAAATCCGCTCAAAGCGCGTACAGACGGCAGCTTCGTCCCGGACGGCAGTCCGCCTCTTTGAATTTCTTCGCGAAAATATCGATAAAGCTGCAAGTACAAAGCTTCTCCGTCCTCAACCAAATGGGGACTGATATCCAGCATGTTCCTCTTTCTCCTCTCCCGCCAACTGACCCGTTCCGCTTTTTTCTATCTGTACATGTTCAGACGGGTTCAATCGGTCTATGCTAATCATATACGAAATTTTGCAAAATTACTTTTTGTTCGCAAAGAAAAAGAAAAACCGACGGAGATGTCTCTCCATCGGCTCCTTGCTACGCGAGGCTATGCGAGATAAGCTTCCCTGACCTGCGGATTTGCCAGCAAGGTCTGCGCATCGTCCTTCAAAATGATTTCTCCGGTCTGAATCACATAGCCGCGATGTGCCACCGAAAGGGCCTGGTTCGCGTTTTGCTCCACCAACAAAATCGTCATGCCTTCTTTGTTCAGCTCAGTGACGATGTCAAAAATCTGCTCCACGAGAATCGGCGCCAGTCCCATTGACGGCTCATCGAGCATCAAAATCTTCGGCTTCATCATCAAGCCGCGTGCAATCGCCAGCATTTGCTGCTCGCCGCCGGACATCGTGCCCCCTTTTTGATCAATCCGCTCTTTCAGGCGGGGAAAATAGGCGAAAGCTCGCTCGATGCCTTCCTCAATCACGCTTTTGTCCGCTACTCCGAAGGCGCCCATCTCCAAATTTTCGCGGACTGTCAGCTTGGGAAAAATACGGCGTCCTTCCGGTACGTGAGCGATGCCCGCACTGGCGATATCGTGAGTGCGCATCTGGGTGATATCTTTGCCATTGAAAATCACTTTGCCTTCCTTGGCGCGGGTCTGTCCGCAGATCGTCTTCAAGGTAGTTGATTTTCCCGCCCCGTTGGAGCCGATCAAAGTGACTACCTCGCCCTCGTTGACGGTAATGCTCAATCCCTTCAATGCGTGGATACCGCCGTAATAGGTATGAACGTTATTCAGCTCTAACAATGCCATTGTGTTTCCTCCTTCTACGACACTTCCGACGCGCTTTTTCCGAGATAGGCTTCAATTACATTCGGGTTGTTGCGGATTTGTTCCGGCGTTCCTTCGGCGATTTTGCGGCCGTAGTCCAGCACGTGAATGTACTCGCTCAGTCCCATGACCAGCTTCATGTCGTGCTCGATCAGGATAATCGTCAGGTCAAGCTCCCGTTTCAGCTTGCGAATAAAGTCGGTCATTTCCACCGTCTCGCGCGGGTTCATGCCCGCAGCAGGTTCATCGAGCAAAATGATTTCCGGATTGGTCGCCATCGCTCTGGCAATTTCCAGGCGCCGTTGCAAACCGTACGGCAAGCTGCCCGCCGCTTCGTTGGCGATATGCGCGATCCCGACATATTCCAGGAGCTGGTACGCTTCCACACGCGCCTTTTCCTCTTCGACGCGCACGCGCTTCGTGTTGAACAAAATGCCGAGCAATCCGGCAGACAAGCGGCTGTGAACGCCTACCATCACGTTTTCCAGCGCCGTCATTTCCTTGAACAGACGGATGTTTTGAAAAGTCCTTGTGATGCCGCGGCTCGCAATCTGGTCGGGACGCAACCCTTTGATGCTTTTGCCGTTCAACAGGATTTCGCCTTCATCCGGCTCGTAAAATCCGGTGATCATGTTGAAGAAAGTCGTCTTTCCGGCCCCATTTGGCCCGATTACTGCTGTAATGCTGCCTTTTTCTATGGAAATCGAGACGTCCTGGTTCGCCACCAGTCCGCCAAAACGCTTGGTCAAATTTTTCGCTTCCAACAATGCCATGCCCTTTTCCCTCCTCGTCCGCTATGACTGCTTGCCAGAAGCCAATTGGGACAGCTTGCCGAGAATCCCCAGCTTTTCTTTGCCGTAATCGCTCGCTTTGATCGCATCGAGATCGTTCTTTTTCCGCTTGGCCGGAATCAGTCCATTCGGACGATACAAGGCTGCGAGAATCAGCATGATCCCGAAAATAAGGCGTTGGAACTTGGACGGGTCGAGCTGGTTCGGCAGGTTGATGATTCCCGACTGCTGCAAGCTGTGCAAGAAGTTGGAGAACTCTTTCAAGAGCTGCACTTGCAAAATGGTGACGAAAGCAGCTCCGAGCACGACGCCAGGGATGCTTCCGCTGCCGCCGAGAATGACCATCACCAAAATCCCGATCGATTCCATCAGCGTAAACGAAGTCGGATCGATGAACGTCTGCTTGGCTGCAAAAATGACGCCTACCACCCCTGCGAAGGAAGCCCCTGTCGCAAAAGCCGCCAGCTTCGTATTCAACAGCGAGATCCCCATGGACTGCGCAGCCAGTTCATCCTCGCGAACAGCGATCCAGGCGCGGCCCAGACGGGAATGCTCGAAACGAATATTCGCCAGGACGATGAAAGCGATCACGAACAACACGATAAAGTAAAAGAAAAACGGTGTCCCCATCTTGATGCCGAACAGCTCCGGCGACGGAATCGGGGTAATCCCTTGTGGTCCGTTCGTAATGTTGATCGGTTTGTCCAGGTTATTAAAAATAATCCGAATAATCTCGCCAAACCCGAGCGTAACGATGGCCAAATAGTCGCCTTTTACACGGAGTACGGGTAGCCCGAGCAATACCCCGAAGACGGCGGCGACGATCAATCCGACGATGAGGAACGGCCAGAACCATTCACCCGACAGCGGAAACAGGTTGCCTGCGATAAATTCGTTTGCCTGCGAGGTCGAGAAGATCGCGTATGCGTACGCACCGGCAGCAAAGAAGGCGACGTATCCCAAGTCGAGCAATCCTGCGAACCCTACTACGATGTTCAAGCCGAGCGCCATCGCCACGTAAATGCCCACCTGCGAGGCCACTTCCATGTAGTAGCGGTTTTCCCCTGCGACCAGCGGAATGACAATCAACAGCACAGCTGCCCCGATGACCATTTTGATCGCTTTCGACGTGTTCGTGTAATAGATGAGCACAATCGAAGAGAGAATGCCGAGAAACGCGATGACTGATTTGTCCATGAAATGCAAAGCAGCCGCGAAGCCTGCGATCCAAACCAACGTGAGCGCGAGCGGTATTCCTTTGAACGTTTTCCATGTCAGATTTGCCATTGGTTTCACCTACACTTTCTCTTTCACAGCTTCGCCAAACAGCCCTTCAGGCTTGAAGAGAAGCACGAGGATTAGAATACTGAATGCAAACACGTCTTTGTACTCGGCACCGAATGCGCCGTTGGTCAACGGTCCCATGAACGCTCCCGACAGCGACTCCAGCAGTCCGAGCAGCACTCCGCCAACCATCGCGCCGCGCAAATTGCCGATTCCGCCGAGAACGGCTGCCGTAAATGCTTTCAATCCGAGAATGAATCCGATATAAGGGTCGATCGTCCCGTAGTTTTGGGCGAACAGCACGCCTGTCGCTCCACCGAGACTGGAACCGATCAAAAACGTCAGCATGATTACTTTGTCTACATTTATGGTCATCAGCGAAGCCGTACTCTGATCCTGCGCTACGGCACGCATGGCGATTCCCCACTTTGTCTTGTTAATGAACAGCGTCAGACTTATCATCATTACGATCGCGAGCACAATTACAATCAAGCCTTTGGTAGGAATCGTGGCAATGCTGCCTAAAGAAATCGAACCAGTAAAAAGAGTTGGACTGTTCAGATAAAATTCATTGCGAGCCAGCGCTTCGGTAAAACGAACAAGGTCTTGCAGCAAAAACGATACGCCGATAGCAGAAATCAGCGGTACGAGACGCGGTGCCCCACGCAGCGGCCGATACGCCACTCTCTCGATCCCCACTCCAAGCGCCCCCGTTAACACCATGGCGATGATCAGTGTCAAGAATAGTGCGACAAAAGGATTCATGCCTTCCAGCGCCCCCAAGGAATCAGAGATCAGCAATACCTCTGTCCCGACAAACGCCCCCACCATAAAGATTTCTCCATGAGCAAAGTTGATAAATTCCAAAATCCCGTAAACCATTGTGTAGCCCAAGGCTACGACTGCATACATGAATCCAAGTGTTAATCCGTCAACCAACACCTGAGGCAAAATGTTGAGCATCATGCTTCCCATCCCTCACTTCTCAATAAACTTGTAGAAATTTTCTGCATTCATTCACATGGCTGGACGTGAGTTTCCGTAGAAAAGGGCGAACACCAACGTGCCGCCCCTTTACCGGTATGAGGCATGAAAGAGTGTACGGTGATGTTGGCTGCGATTACTCGGCCTTGCCTACAAAAGTTGACTTGTCCTTGTCATACTTGTAAATGAATACATCTGCGTTTGTGTTGTCACCTTTTTCATCAAAGGTAACTTTTGTGAATTGCCCCTGAAAATCTTTTGTTTTGTGAACTGCTTCGAGGACTTGCTCGCGTGTTGGTTTTTTGCCACCGTTCGCTTTGATTGCTTCCATGACGCCGTTAAGGATGACGTTCATGGAATCGAAACCGTAGACGGAGTAGGTTTCTAGAGGTTTGTTCGTGGTTTTCTTGTACTCTTCAGCCCACTTCTTGCCCTCTTCGGTTTGCGTCACGTCACCTGCTACTGACGTGAACACAACGCCTTCGACAGCATCGCCGGCTATTTTAATCATATCAGAAGAGTCCAAGCCGTCGCCACCCATAAAATATCCCTTGTATCCTTTTTCCCGGGCTTGTTTGACCAGGATTCCGCCTTCCGGATAAAGCCCGCCGAAAAAGATGATGTCAGGGTTCTTTGCCGATACCTGATTCAGTACGGCGCTGTAATCTTTTTCGCCTTGCGTGATGCCTTCATACCCGAGAAGCTGCACGCCGTCCTTTTCGAACTGCAACTTCACCTGGTCGCTCAAGCCTTGGCCGTATGCGGTCTTATCATGAATAATAAAAGCTGTTTTCACGCCGAGCGTATTTTTCGCATACATGGCCGCTTTCGGTCCCTGGGCGTCATCGCGAGCACAAATCCGGTGTACGGTTTTCTTCCCTTCCTCGGTCAGCTTCACGGCTGTGTTGGCAGGGGAGACCATGACCAGTTTGCCTTCCTCGTACTTCACGGATGAAGGAATCGCCACACCGGAGTTCAGGTGTCCGACTACCCCGTACACATCAGGATTGGAGATGAGCATTTCCGCATTGGATACCCCGATTTTCGGGTCCGCCTGGTCATCCTGCGGGAAGAGCTGGATGTCGAAGCCGAGCTTTTTAAATTCTTCCTTGCGTTGATTCAGTGCGTATTCCGCACCTGTCTTGATCGCGTCTCCGAGAGAGGACTGGTTCCCGGAGAGGGGGGTTTGTGTTGCGATCTTGATGACACCACCGTCTGTTGCTGCGCCACCGCCGCTGCCAGACGTGCTTGGCTGATTTTGCGCTGGCTGACCACCTCCGCCCGTGTTGCTTCCCCCTGATGAGTTGCTGGTTCCTGCGCAACCTGTGAGTGCCACACTCGTCGCCAATACCGCAGATAAAATACTGATGTGAGAGAGTTTTTTCATGCGGAATTGAATCCCCCTTTAATTATTTTTTATTTTTGTCCTCGCCAGTCGATCTACCCTAGCTACCAGGTTGCGACTATGTAAGCTTGTTTTCTGATGGAACAGAAGATAGATGTGGCTTGGCTATTATTTATTGTAAAATAAATCTGAAAATTTACAAGAGGAAAAATATATTTTCCAAGCATATACCAGATGCTTACATACTCAGCATTTCATTGCGATCAATTGAAATCAAACAGTTATATCTTTACTTTCACACAATAAAGCTTTAATGTTATCCATTACATTTGCGGATGAAAGGAAAACAAAAACTCCCTCTTTAGAGAGGGAGTGCCGGAACGACGATTTGTCCTGTTTTTACATCTGCGATCCCTTCCGCGGTGAGCCTTGCGTAGGGCAGGTGGGTAGCCGTAAAAAACAGCAGCGAGTAGATCGGATCAAGATGAACATGCCCTTTGGCGCGCAGTCTGGCCGTCAAATTCTCGGCCATGGAAATCACTTCGCTCATCGGGGCCGGAGAAAATTTCCCGCCAAGCGGCAGCGGGCATTCGCAGGCAATCTGCCCATCCTCGATCAAAACGACTCCCCCGCCGATTTCCCTGACTCGTTCAAGCGCAGCCGCCATCGCCTGCGGATCGCGGCCAATGACAAGCCAGTCGCCAGAAGCCGTATACGAGCTTGCCAGCCCGTGCAAATGCTCACCGTAACCGCGCAGCACGGCAGCCGTGCGCTTTTTGCCTGTCGGATCGATGCTGACGATCACAGCGAGCTGCGGGTCATGCGCCAGTGAAATGCAGCCTTGCTCGTCTACAGGCAAAGCTTCCAGCGTCATCCGCGTAATGACTGCGTTGACCATGTTCAGTACCGGAGCTTTTCCTTCCGCGTCAGGCCGCAGGCAAAACCAGTCCGCTCGTGCTCGCTCTGCCAACGGATCGGCTGCTTCAAACGAGTAGTCGGCCCAGCGTGGCTCGACTGTCGGGACAAGCAGCCTGCCGCTCTCTGCCGCCTGTTCGCCGTTGCAAAAGACAGCGAGCGGCGCAGGATCGTCTTTGGCGGCGAGAAGGACCATGTCCGCGATCCGTCCAGGCGCAATTCCGCCCAGTTCAGCGTCCAGACCGTAGTAGACAGCCGGATTCAACGTCGCCATGACATATGCCTCCTCGGGCGGCATGCCAGCTTCTATCGCTACGCGAAGCGTGTAGTCCATGAAGCCGTTTCGGTGCATCGGAGGCGTACAGCCATCTGATGTAAGCATCATCCGCGAAGACCACGGCAGACCGAGCGCAAGCCAGCCTTTTACCAGCTCTGGCAAGTCAGGCCGAATCGAGGAGTGGCGGAGTGTCGCGTACATCCCCAAACGCAGCCGCGCGAGCAAATCTTCGGCGGTAATCCCTTCGTGGCAAGCGGTGATGCCTGCTGCGCTGGCGATGTTCAGCGTTTCCCAAGATGCTCCCGGATGATGCCCCTCCATTCTTTTGCCCAAATCGCGCGTATGCTTCAAGCCAAACAGCAGGGTGTCGTCCTCTTGGAGCACGCCGCCCCAGTTCGTCAGTTCTCCCCCTTGCACGACCAGCGGATGCTCCAGCATGCGCCGCAGGCCGTCTTTTGTGAATTGCGGATGTTCTTTGCCCGTTTGCGGATCGAGCCTGCCCCAGAAATATTGCTTTACCGGATGCGCGGCGAGCGATTCCATCAGCGCAGAAATTTGCTCCGACGGCAAATTCATCAGCATCAGCGTATCGGACACAAGTGTCGTCGTTCCCCGCTCCAGGGCGAAGTCTGCCAGCGTAAACGGGTTGTACCATTGAAAAGGATGCGCGTGCGGCTCGATATAGCCGGGAACCAAATACTTTCCGCTCGCGTCGATGATCTCGGTATGTTCATCAACGAACGGCTCCTTTTCTCCTACATAAGCGATTCGCTCTCCCGCCACAACGACGTGATGCTCGTGCCATTCCTTTGTATACACGTTCAGTACGCTGGCTCCCTTGATCCACAAGCTTGCCGGAGCCTGCCTTTTGCTTACACGAATCAGATTCAGGTACGCTTCTTCCGATAAAGCGCGAACTCGCATGCCACTTCTCTCCTCTCGGTGTCCAATCATGCAAATCGACTGAATAGTCGTTCATTTCATTCTTTACTGCTTCGCCACTTGCGAATGCTTCCCCTGCTTCGCCCAGCACATCGTCCTAACAATTTCCACGGGTTGCCTGAACGGATTTATCACAGACTACCTCGTAGAAGATGCAACAGGAGGCGAAAGCAAATGCAAAAGAACGTTGGTACTACAGATGCGATCATTCGCATGACAGGCGGTCTGTTGGGCTTGGCCTATGGCATTGGAAAAATGAGTCGTCGTCCGCACAATGCCCCCTGGCTGCTGATGGCCTTTTCTGCGATGAAGGTAGCGGAAGGCGCGACCCGTTTCTGCCCGATGTACAAAGCGCTTGGCATCAATACGATCAAAGCGAACGGCATGTCCGGGATGATGGATCAAATGAAGCAAAAAGGGATACAAACCGTCATGAATCAAGTCACAGGCGCAATCAGCGGTGCTTCCTCCCACTCTTCCCAAGAGCAGAAGCATGAAAAGGCGTCCGCTTCGGCAAACTCGCAGACGCATACGGACAAGCCGCAAGCTGCCAGCACGCAATCGCCAAAAGCGGAGAACAAAGCACAAGACGACGCGCCAAAAGGCGAGCTGACTCCCGAAGACCAATTGATGGAACAAGCAGCCCGCGAGTTCATCTCGTACCGTTCCCAGGAAAAGGACGACAGCAGCACACGTTACCCTACTTACTCGTAGAAAAGAGGAGACGCTGTCCATGATCGTCGGAACGCCACTCTATGAATGGATGTCACACAATTTCTTTGTCATGGCCATGATTCTTGGTGTCATCGGCGTTGTCGGCTATTACGCCTTTTACAGCTCCCGAAGAAAAGGGCGCTACCGCCAATAATCAAAAGTGATTTTCCACAGATGCGACCGCCTTGAGGGAAAGGCGGTTTTTCCATTTACAAAATTAGTTGCTAGGCATATAATTGTCAAAGCAAGTATTTTGGTGCAAAGGAATGACCTTGTCATGATCGATCATTGGCAAAATGAACCGCTTGGATTTTTGATCGGCAACACGTACCGCCGCATGATTCACTACGTCTCGCTGTTCTTGCGCGAATTTGATTTGACGACGGAGCAATTTGCCGTCTTGTACCGCCTGCGGGAAGAGGACGGGATCAACCAGAAAGAGCTTGCCCTGCGCTCGGCAAAAGACCAGCCCACGATGACGCGGATTCTCGACAACCTGGTGAAAAAAGGCTGGATTGAAAAAAAGCTGAGCGACCAGGATCGCCGTGCCTATATCGTAACGCTCACCGCAAACGGCCGGGAGTGGATTGAAAAGGCGATTCCGACAGAGGCCAAAGCCGTCGCGGACATTTTTGCGGGCTTGCCACCGGAGAAACTGGCTTTTTTGCGGGAAATTCTGCTTGAAATCAACGAGAACATAGACCGCCATACAACCGAATAGGAGTGAAACCGTTGGGAGAGAGTAGAGAGAAACTGTGGACGAAGGATTTCGTCCTTTTAACTGTGTGCAACTTGTTGTTATTTCTTACGATCCAAATGCAGACGCCTACGTTCCCTGCGTACGTCAAACAGACGTATCAGGCAAACGATTTTGTCGTCAGTCTCGTCATCAGCCTGTTTTCTTTGGCCGCCGTCGTCGCGCGCGTGTTCACAGGCGAAGCGCTCCGAACGAAAAACAGCAAAGTGATTGCCGTTATGGCCCTGTGCACTGTCGGCATCTTCAGTGCGGGATACTTCTGGGCTGGGAACATCGCCCTGTTTTTGCTGTTGCGCGTTTTCGTCGGGATCGGCTTCGGCATGGGCAGCACGACGTTTCCAACCATCGTGACCAATGTCATTCCCATCCGCAAGCTCGGGGAAGGAATGGGCTATTTCGGCCTGTCCACGAGCCTGGCAATGGCGCTCGGTCCAGTGATCGGACTCGGCATTCTCCAATCATTCGGATTCGGCTATATGCTTTTCGCCCTTGTCGTGCTGGTGGCTGCCATCTTCCCTTTGATGCACATGATTCGCGCGTACAACCTTCGCCCGGCTGCAACAACCACATCTCCATCAGCATCAGCCGTTAACAGTGCCCCGATCAAAGGGGTTGGCCGCTTTTTCGACAAAAAGCTGCTCTTGCCTGTGAGTCTGAATTTTTGTTTGTCGATTACGTACGGAGGCATCTTGAGCTTTTTGGCGCTGTACGGAAAAGAAACCCACATCGCAAACGTCGGCTGGTTTTTCCTCGCCAACGCATTCGCCATGGTACTCATTCGTCCTTTTTCCGGCAAGCTGTACGATCGCAAAGGTCACGTCGCCGTTCTGCCGCCTGGCGCGATTTTTGTAGGCATCAGCCTGCTGATCTTGTCCGTCACGACGAGCGAAGCGCTGCTTTTGACTTCGGCCTTTTTCTACGGCTTGGGGTACGGCATGATTCAACCGTCTATTCAAGCGTGGATGGTCAGAGTCGTCACGCCGGAACAGCGCGGCATGGCAAACGGACTGTTTTTCAACTCGATCGACCTCGGCATCGCGGCAGGCTCCATGCTGCTCGGCGTGCTCGCTACCCATTCCAGCTACTCCGTCATGTACCGCTGGTCTGCCGTCTGCATGCTGTTGTTCCTCTTCGTCTATGTCGTGTCGCAAGTTATGGCAGCCAAAGCAAAAGCGAAGAATGCACCTCTGGCTGGGGAACAGATCGGGCTGTAACCAAGCGGTGATGAGAGCAGTCGTGCAACTCTTTTAAAAAAATGTCGCGGCATTTTTTACAACAAAAAGGCAGCCTTCGTTCGTACCTCAGCGACGAACGAGACTGCCTTTTTCTTTCCCCTGTTAGTTCTTCTGTTGATATTTCATCGCTTTCGCTGCAATGTCGGTGCGATACTGTGCCCCTTCAAACGAAATCGACTGCACGGCTGCATAAGCTGCCTCACGCGCTTTTTCGAGGTTGGCTCCGGTGCCTACTACGCCAAGCACACGGCCGCCGCTTGTCACGATGCCTTCCTCGGTTTGCTTCGTTCCGGCATGAAAAACGGTTACTGTCTCTTTCGTTTGCGCAAGTCCGTCGATCCGCTTTCCTTTCGGGTATTCCCCAGGATAGCCAGGAGCCGCCATCACCACGCATACGGCGCTGCCCTCTTTCCAGGTGACATCCACCGCATCCAGCTCTCCGTTCACGGTCGCCACAAAAATATCGAGCAAATCCGTTTCCAAGAGCGGCAAGATCACTTGCGTCTCGGGATCGCCAAAACGGGCGTTGAACTCAACCACTTTTGGTCCTTGCTCGGTAATCATCAGTCCGGTGTAGAGGATGCCTTTGAACGGGATTCCGTCCTTCGCCATGCCTGCTGCCATCGGCTCGACGATAGTCTTCACAATCGTCTCGACCAGCTCTGGCGACATTTGCGGCACAGGAGCGTAAGTGCCCATGCCGCCTGTATTCGGGCCGCGATCGTCGTTGAAAATGCGTTTGTGGTCCTGCGAGGTGATCATTGGCTTCACGGTTTCGCCGTCGACAAAAGAGAGCAGAGACAGCTCTTCCCCGAACATGCACTCCTCGATGACGACACGCGCTCCCGCTTCTCCAAAGACGCTTTCCTGCATGATTTGCCGCAGCGCTTCTTCCGCTTCCTCGATAGTCTCGGCCACTACGACGCCTTTGCCTGCGGCCAGACCGTCTGCTTTTACCACGATTGGCGCGCCTTGCTGACGCACGTAGGCGCTCGCTGACTCGTAATCGAGGAACGACTCGTAAGCGGAAGTCGGGATGTTGTAGCGCTTCATCAAGCTTTTGGCAAACGATTTGCTGCCTTCGATCATCGCCGCCTTACTGTTCGGCCCGAAAATAGGCAGGTTGCGTTCCTCGAAGAAATCGACGATTCCGCCCAAAAGCGGATCTTCCGGGCCTACCACAGTCAGATCGATTCCCTCGTCTTTGGCAAACTGGGCCAGAGCGGCAAAGTCATTGACGCCAATCGGGACGTTTTGCGCAATCTCAGCCGTTCCCCCATTGCCGGGAGCGCAGTATACTTTCTGTACTTTGGAGCTTTGCAAAAGCTTCCAGATAATGGCGTGCTCGCGGCCGCCGCCGCCTACTACCAATACTTTCATATGGATATCCTCCTGTTACTGAAGGGATCTGTACAGATTAGTGCTTGAAGTGGCGCGTGCCAGTGAACACCATGGCGATTCCTGCGCGGTTGCAAGCGTCGATGGACTCCTGATCGCGAATCGAGCCGCCTGGCTGAATGATCGCCGTAATGCCTGCGGCAGCAGCTGCTTCTACAGTGTCTCCCATCGGGAAAAACGCATCGGAAGCCAAAACGGAGCCTTTTGCCAGCTCGCCCGCTTGCTCGATGGCGATTTTCGCAGCGCCGACACGGTTCATTTGACCTGCGCCGACGCCGATCGTCATGTTGTCTTTTGCCAGCAAAATAGCGTTGGACTTCACGTGCTTGACAACCTTCCAGGCGAATTGCAGCTGGGCCATTTCTTCCGCTGTCGGTTGACGGTCGGTTACAACCTGGATTTCACTTTCTTCCAGCTGTTTGTAATCGAAGTCCTGAATCAATGCGCCGCCCGCTACCGGAGCCACGCGGAACAGATTGTCCGCTTTTTTCGCAGACTCATTCAATGCCGGGATGCGCAAGAGACGCAAGTTCTTTTTCTCGGCGAGAACCGCTTTCGCTTCTTCCGTAAAATCAGGAGCAATGATAATCTCCAGGAAAATTTCTTTCATCGCCAAGGCCGTATCTTTGTCAATCGCCTGGTTCGCCGCTACGATACCGCCGAAAATGGAGACAGGATCAGCCTCGTACGCCTTTTGGTACGCTTGGCGAATATCTGCGCCGATGCCCACGCCACAAGGGTTGGAATGCTTGATCGCCACAACTGCCGGCTGGGTAAATTCACGCACAATCGCCAGCGCCGCGTCCGCATCGTTGATGTTGTTGTAGGAAAGCTCTTTGCCTTGCAGTTGCTCTGCGTAGCCGATGCTCAGCTGGCTGGACAGCGGTTCGCGGTAAAAAGCAGCGCGTTGGTGCGGATTTTCGCCGTAGCGCAAGTCTTGCGCTTTTTCGTACGTCACCGTGTAGCTCTCTGGCAGCAGCTCGCCCACTTGCTCGCTCAAATAACGGGAGATCAGGGCATCGTAGGCAGCTGTGTGACGGAATACTTTCGCAGCCAGACGACGGCGCGTTTCCAGCGTAGTATCGCCGTTTGCCTCGATTTCCTCGGCTACCTTTTCATAATCGGCGGAATCGACCACGACGCTCACGAACGCATGGTTTTTCGCCGCAGAACGCAGCATCGTCGGCCCACCAATATCAATATTCTCAATCGCATCTTCGTATGTCACGTCCGGTTTGGCAATCGTTTCCTTGAATGGATACAAGTTTACCACAACCAGATCGATCGTTTCGATGTTCAGGTCTTTCAGTTGCTTTTGATGTGCCTCGTTGTCACGCACAGCCAAGAGGCCGCTGTGGATATTCGGATGCAGCGTTTTGACGCGCCCGTCCAAAATCTCGGGAAATCCGGTTACTTCGGAAATGCCAATGACGGGAACACCCTCTGCTTTCAAGAGAGAAGCCGTACCTCCGGTGGAAATGATCTCTACTCCGGCAGCTGCCAAACGACGGGCAAACGGAATCAATCCTGTCTTGTCAGAAACGCTGATCAACGCTTTTTTCACACTCACGGATAGAACCTCCTGACTATTAGTAAGAAAACATGGCTAAAAGCTTTTTTGCAATACTAAAACACGAACATTCCTTTCATATTAAAACATAATTGTACGTTTTTATCAAGAGTTTCCTCAGCGAAAACAAACGCAGCCGCCCATGCCTGTTCGGCACTCGCGACTGCACATTCCCGCTTTTTTCCGGCAGCAGGCTTACCGCTTCTTTTTGTTTCCACCGGACAGCTTTTTCACCCGCTCGGCAAGGGACAGATGCTTGCTCTTCCCAGCCGCTCTCGACGGCTTTTTGGGCTTGCTGCTTTTGGCCTTGACCTCTTTCGCTTTCGGGACCATGCTGCCCAGTTCTTCCATGGAAATGGACTTGCCGTTTTTCATCCTGTCCTTGACGCGTTCCTTCGTCTCCTCGGGAACATCAAGTCCCATGTCGGACAGTTCTTCCATCAGCTCGTCGATATTGCCCCCGCCTTTGGGAAATTTTTGTGCGAGCTTCATAATATCGTTCAGCGTCCATTCCCGCCCTGTTCGCTTGCTTAGCTTGCCCAGCAAATCGGCAACAAAATCTCCGCTCAAATCGGCTCCTCCTCTTCAGCTGCTTCTTTTTACAATATGTCGGCAGGGCGGATTTGGTTTGCTTTCAGACGTACGAATCGTTTGTTGACAATGATTCTCAGTTTCATTAACATAAATGGTACTATTACATGCATCAGCCCGGAGGCTTACATGAAGTCAACTCGCCATCAGCTGCTTTTTCCACCAGTTGACGATTCTTTGGGTGCCATGCCTTCCTCAGCCTTGCATGAAACTTTGCTACAGCCCATTCTGGAGCACATGGAGGCCGGAGTGACTGTGTACGGGTTGGATGGGCGCATCCTTTTTTTCAATGAAGCGGCCAAGCGCTTCGGCATGTCCGAGCCTATAGACTTGCATGAACATACGTACGGCTCTTATTCCTTTTACCATCCTGACGGCAGCACTCCTGTAGCTTTTGCGGAGTTGCCGTCTGTCCGCGTGTTGCGCAACGAACAAGTCTACAACCAGGAGATTTGGGTACAGCCTCTCGGAAAAGCTGTTTCCATCCTGGTCGCCAACGGCAAGCTGCTGTCCTCGCCCACCGGAGAACCTGTCGGCGCCTTGATCGTCACTCACGATATTACGGAGCGAAAATGGGCGCAGCAACGTCTGGAAGTGAGCGAGCAGCGCTACAAGTCCTTGTTTGAGCATAATCCGAATATCGTCTGCTGGCTCGACTTGTCCGGAAGATTCCTGAACGTCAATCCCGCTTTTGAGTGCGTGACCGGATACACCCTGGACGATGTGCGCAATCAGTCTTACCGGGCGCTGCTGAATCAGGAAGGGATTCGCCGCGTGCTTTTGATGTCCCGGAACGCCCAGCAAGGAAGCTCGGACAATTACGATATTTCCACTTTTCATAAAGACGGGACGCAAATCGAACTGAATGTCACCGTCGTCCCGATCGTGGTGACGAATACGGTCGTAGGCTATTTCGCCATCGCCACGGATATTACGAAACGAAAGCAAACCGAAGCGATGATTCACTATCTCGCCTATCACGACACGTTGACGGGCTTGCCGAACCGCTCCCTTTTCCAAAGCAGGCTCGATGCCGCTCTCGAACAGGCCGCCTGCGAGCAAAGCCAGCTCGCTGTCCTGTTTCTCGACCTGGATCGGTTCAAATACATCAATGACACACTCGGACATTCCACGGGAGACGGCCTGCTTGCGCAAATCGCCCGGCGACTGCAAGAGACTGCACGTCCTAACGATACGGTCTGCCGCTTGGGTGGCGACGAATTTACGATCATCCTGCCCCGGATGTCCCATACGGAAGCAAAAAGGTTCGCAGAAGCCGTTTTGCAAAGGCTGAGCATGCCGATCACGGTTGGTGACCAAAGCTTTGTGGTCACAATCAGCATCGGAATCAGCCTTTTTCCACAGGACGGCACGGACGCGGAAGCTTTGGTCAAAAATGCGGACGCAGCCATGTATCAGGCGAAGGAACACGGCCGCAACAACATCCAGTTTTTCCAACCGGAGATGAACGACGCCTTCGTCAAAAAAATGACGTTGGAAGCCGGACTGCGCACTGCGCTGGAGAACGAGGAATTTCAGTTGTACTATCAGCCCCAGTACGACAGCAAGCACGAGCATATTGTCGGCCTGGAGGCGTTGATCCGCTGGCAGCATCCGGTGTATGGCATCGTCTCTCCGCTTGATTTCATTCCGCTCGCCGAAGAGACGGGACTGATCATTCCCATCGGTCGCTGGGTGTTGCAGACAGCTTGCCAGCAGTTCGTCAAGTGGCAGCAGCAAGCTTTGCCTCCTGTGCGGCTTGCCGTCAATTTGTCGATGCGCCAGTTGCAGGACAAGCATCTGGTGACGATGGTCCAAGACATTTTGCAACAAACGGGGCTACACCCAAGCTACTTGGAGCTGGAAATAACCGAAAGTATCGCCATGCACAGGCTTGACGCTGTCATTCCCCGCCTGCAAAAGCTGCAAGCCATGGGCATCCAGATATCAATTGATGACTTCGGCACCGGGTACAGCTCGCTTAGCTGCTTGCAGCTTTTGCCGATCAATTCGTTGAAAATCGATCAGTCGTTTATGCGCAACATGTCGGACTCTTCTTCTCACTTGCCGATCGTCACCGCAATCGCAGCCATGGCTCACAGCCTGAAGCTGTCTCTCGTAGCAGAAGGCGTCGAAACGAAGGAACAGCTATCGTTTTTGCGATCGCTTGGCTGCCTGACGGTGCAGGGCTATTTTTTCAGCAAGCCCGTTCCGGCGGATGAATGTGAAAAGCTGCTGGCCAAAAGCGCCGCCCGTTCGGATAAGCGGATTTTTCCCGGGACTGGTTGCACAAGCTCAGCTGAATAAACCGTATCTCGGACCGTGCGCGAGAGAAAGATTTTGGCGCTCACGCTGCCAGCACGAAAAAGACCGACACGATTGAGCTGTGTCGGTCTTTTGTTGCCTGTTATGATCTCACCTGAACTTGCCGTCCTGCAACCTGCACCCGGCCTTCCGCCAGCATGCCGATGACTTCCACCAGCAGTCCGTGCTCCACGGCGTGGATGCGCGCTGCCAGCGTTTCCGCCGTATCTTGCTCCTGCACTGCTACCGGGACCTGAGCGATGATCGGCCCCGTATCGAGACCGGCATCTACCAGATGTACCGTTACCCCCGTTATCTTTACCCCGTAAGCAAGTGCCTGACCGATCGCGTCTTTGCCTGGGAAAGCTGGCAACAGCGACGGATGCAGATTGATGATGCTTCCTTCGTAGGCAGCCAAAAGCGTTTCGCCCACCAGCCGCATATAGCCTGCCAGCACGACCAGCGAAATCTCCCGCTTTTGCAGCTCTTGCACGACTTCTGCTTCAAAAGCTGCCTTGTTGGCGTAATCTTTTGGCTGAAACACGAATGCTTCAATGCCCAGACGTTCCGCGCGTTCCAGCACCTTCGCCTGCGGCTTGTCGCATACGAGCAAAGCGACTTCCACACCGGGAAGTCGGCCTGCCTGGACAGCCTGCACGATCGCTTCGAAGTTGGAGCCGCTTCCTGAGGCGAAAATGGCCAGCTTTCTCACCATTCCACCCCGTTGTATACGACTTTGCGCTCACCCTCCTGAATGTTGCCAATCAGGTACGGCTGCTCGCCAAGCTCTTGCAGTTTTTCCATGACGCTCGCTGCGTCTGCTTCTTTCACGACCAGCATCATGCCGATGCCCATGTTGAACGTTTTGTACATGTCGGGATACGAAATGTTTCCCGCTTCCTGTACAAGTGTGAAAATCGGCAGAACAGGCCAGGAGCCTACGTTAATGACCGCTTGCGTGTTTTCCGGCAACACGCGCGGGATATTTTCCGTGAAGCCGCCGCCTGTGATGTGGGCCAAAGCTTTTACTTCAAACGATTCGAGCACAGCCAGCACTTGCTTCACGTAAATGCGAGTCGGGGTCAGCAGCTCTTCGCCGAGCTTTTTGCCCAATGCGTCTACATGGTCATGCAAGGACATGCCCTTGTCTGCCAAGAGCACTTTGCGCACGAGCGAGAAGCCGTTGCTGTGCACGCCGCTGGAGGCAAGCCCGATCAAAACGTCACCTGCTGTTACATTCGCACCCGTGATCATTTTGCTTTCGTCGACAACCCCTACGGTAAATCCGGCGATGTCGTATTCGCCCTCGGCGTACATGCCTGGCATTTCTGCCGTCTCGCCGCCAATGAGCGAGCAGCCGGACTGGGAGCAGCCCTCGGCGATCCCGCTGACAATCGCCTCGATTTTTTCCGGAACGACTTTGTCTACCGCCAAATAGTCGAGGAAAAAGAGCGGCTCCGCGCCTTGCACCACGACGTCATTGACGCACATGGCAACGGCGTCGATCCCGATCGTATCGTGTTTGTCCATGGCAAAAGCCAGCTTCAGCTTGGTGCCCACCCCGTCGGTACCAGAGACGAGAATCGGCTTTTCGTATTTTTTCGTGTCCAGACGGAACAGTGCTCCGAAGCCGCCCAAATCGGTCAGCACTTCGGGACGGAATGTCCGCTTCACGTGTTTTTTCATGCGTTCGACTGCTTCGTTACCCGCATCGATGTCTACGCCCGCTTGTTTGTATGCTTCACTCATCGTTTCTCCCCCTTGCAAGAGGTTGCTTGTATTAGCACTTGGTCGCTGGTAGCGCCTCTTCAAATTCAATCTCGGTCGGATACTCCCCTGTAAAGCAGGCGAGGCAGTGTCCTTTGTTTGGAGCCGAATCCTGGCGGCCGATGGCATTGATCATGCCCTCGACGGACAAGAAGGACAAGGAATCGGCTTCAATGATTTGACGAATTTCCTCTACCGACTTGGTCGACGCAATCAGCTCGTCGCGCGTAGAGGTATCGATTCCGTAGAAACAAGAGTTCATGACAGGCGGAGAGCTGATGCGGACATGAACTTCCTTGGCGCCAGCTTCGCGCAGCATGCGGACAATCCGGTTGCTTGTCGTACCGCGCACGATCGAATCGTCGATCATGACGACCCGTTTGCCTTCCACGACTTTGCGAACGGCAGACAGCTTGAGATAAACAGCCCGCTCGCGCAGCTCCTGGCTCGGCTGGATAAAGGTACGGCCGACGTAGCGGTTTTTGATCAGACCGATCTCGTACGGAATACCTGTCGCTTCCGCAAAACCGATCGCCGCCGAAATACTCGAATCCGGCACCCCTGTAACCACATCAGCGTCGATAGCCGATTCCAGGGCAAGCTGCTTGCCGAGGCGCTTTCTCGCCATGTGGACGTTGATCCCGTCGATGTCGCTGTCAGGACGGGCGAAATAAATGTATTCAAACGTGCAAATCGAGCGCTGCGTCGTCTCGGTATGCTTGGTTTCGATGATGCCATCCTGATCGACCACGATCATTTCTCCCGGCTGAACATCGCGCCAGTACTGCGCCCCGATAATATCGAACGCACAGGTCTCGGAAGCCACAGTGATCGCATCCCCCAGTCGGCCGAGAGACAGCGGACGGAGTCCATTCGGATCAAGAGCGATGACCAACTGCTTCTCGTTCATGACCAACAGCGCATACGCGCCCTTGATGTGCTGGAGAGCATCTTTTACTGCTCCTGGCAAATCGCGGCTCTCGGAGCGTGCGATCAGGTGGGCAATAACCTCGGTGTCGCTTGTCGTTTGGAAAATGGAGCCTTTCGCTTCCAGCTCTTTTCTCAGGACAGCGGCATTGACGAGGTTGCCGTTATGAGCAACAGCCATGCTGCCTTGCGCGTAGCGGAAAAACAGCGGCTGGGCATTTTCGATTTTGCTGGAGCCAGCGGTCGTATAACGGGTATGACCGATGGCGATATGGCCGCGGAATTTTTCCAGGTCGCCTTTGCCGAATGCTTCGGAGACGAGTCCCATTCCCCGGTGCTTATACCACTTCTCGCCGTCGGAGGCGCAGATACCTGCGCTCTCCTGACCGCGATGCTGAAGGGCATGCAGACCCAGATAGGTCAATTGGGATGCTTCCTTGTGGTTGTAAATGCCAAAGACGCCGCATTCTTCATTCAGTTTGTCCCAGATTACCCGATCAAACATGGAATCGCATCCTTCCAGGCTGCTTTCACCTCTTGAGTGGAAGCGTTGATTGCTTCCGTACCGTTCACTGTTACTACCAGACGCTCGCCGCCAATCGTACCGATTTTTGCAGCTGGTACGCCGTGCTCACCTGCCAATGCCACAATCGCTTCCGCCTGCTCTTTGCTTGCGCTGAGCAAGATGCGGGATTGGGATTCGCTGAACAACAGCACGTCTGTGCGCAAGTCGGATGTAAGTTCGACTTGTGCGCCGATGTTTTTGCCGAAGCAAGATTCTGCCAGCGCTACACCCAGACCGCCTTCGGACAAGTCGTGCGCGGAATTGACCAAGCCTTGGCGAATCGCTGTGAGCACGAGCTTTTGCACAGCGGCTTCCTTGGTCAGGTCCAGTTGCGGCGGACGACCGGAGATTGCGCCTGTCACGAGCTTTTGATACTCGCTGCCGCCCAGCTCCGCGAACGTGTCGCCGAGCAGGATGATGACGTCGCCCTCGTTTTTAAAGTCTTGCGTTGTAATATGGTCAACATCGGTGATCAGACCGACCATGCCGACAGTTGGAGTCGGGTAGATCGCGTCGCCGCTGCGTTCATTGTAAAAAGATACGTTACCGCCGATAACAGGCGAGTCGAGGGCCACGCACGCTTCGCTCATGCCTTCGCACGCTTTCTCGAACTGCCAGAATACTTCCGGCTTTTCCGGGCTGCCGAAGTTGAGGCAGTCGGTGATCGCAAGCGGCTCGGCACCGGAGCACACGACGTTGCGCGCGGATTCCGCTACCGCGATGGCGCCTCCCACTTTTGGATCGAGATACACATAGCGTCCGTTGCAATCGGTTGTCATGGCAAGAGCCTTGCGCGTGCCGCGCACCATGACGACTGCTGCGTCAGAACCAGGCTTCACTGCTGTATTCGCGCGTACGATATGGTCGTATTGCTCGTACACCCATGCCTTGTTGGCAACAGTCGGCTGCGCCAAGAGACTTTTCAGCGTCTCGTTCAGATCTTTTGGCTCCTCGATGGCAGCCAGTACATCTACTTTTCCGTTTGCTTCATAGTAAGCAGGCACTGCGGAAGGACGGTGGTAAACCGGAGCGTCATCTGCCAGGCTGTTTGCTGGCACTTCTGCTACGACTTCCCCTTTGTGCAACAGGCGCAGCTTGCTGTCATCCGTTACTTTGCCCACGACAGCGGAGGCCAAGCCCCATTTGTCAAAAATCGCGATCGCTTCCGCTTCCTTGCCTTTTTCCACAACGACAAGCATGCGCTCTTGCGATTCGGACAGCATCATTTCGTAAGCAGACATGCCTGCTTCGCGCTGCGGCACGAGATCCAGGTTCATCTCGATTCCGTTGCCCGCTTTGGATGCCATCTCCGAGCTGGAGCTGGTCAAACCAGCCGCGCCCATGTCCTGAATCCCTACGACGATTCCTGTGTCGATCAGTTCCAGGCACGCTTCCAGCAGCAATTTTTCCATGAACGGGTCGCCCACTTGTACAGCCGGACGCTTTTTCTCCGATTCCTCGGTCAGCTCTTCGGAGGCAAAAGTCGCGCCGTGAATACCGTCGCGTCCTGTGCTCGCCCCGACGTAAATGACCGGGTTGCCGATACCGGAGGCTACGCCTTTTTGAATTTTCTCGTGGTCGATCAGACCCACGCACATAGCATTGACGAGCGGATTGCCTTCATACGTAGGATCGAAGTTCACTTCTCCGCCAACGGTAGGAATCCCGATGCAGTTACCGTAGCCGGCAATTCCCGCAACCACATGTTCAAACAAATATTTGACGCGTGGCGTGGTCAGCTCGCCAAAGCGCAGCGAGTTGAGCAATGCGATCGGGCGTGCACCCATGGAGAATACATCGCGGATGATCCCGCCCACGCCTGTAGCTGCTCCCTGATACGGCTCGATAGCAGAAGGGTGGTTGTGACTCTCGATTTTGAATACAACAGCCTGGTTGTCGCCGATGTCCACGATCCCGGCCCCTTCACCTGGTCCTTGCAGAACGCGAGGGCCTTTTGTCGGGAACTTGCGCAGGACAGGCTTGGAGTTTTTGTAGGAGCAGTGCTCAGACCACATAACGCTGTACAATCCGGTTTCTGTCCAGTTTGGCTGGCGTCCCATAATCGTTACTACACGTTGGTATTCTTCGTCAGTCAGCCCGATCTCACGGTAGAGCTTCTGATCGGCAATTTGCTGGGCGGTCGGTTCTTTATGCGTGAGTTGTGACACTGTTTTGTTCCCTCCACGTCTTCAGGATCGAGGTAAACATGCGGCGGCCGTCATCGGATGTCATCCACTTGTGGACAGCGCGCTCCGGGTGAGGCATCATGCCGAGTACGTTGCCGCGCTCGTTGCAAATGCCTGCGATATCATCAAGAGAACCATTCGGGTTCTCGCCATTGTAGCGGAAAACGATCTGTTTGTTCGCTTTAAGCTTCGCGAGCGTTTCTTCATCACAGTAGTAGTTTCCTTCGCCATGCGCGATCGGGATTTGGATTTCTTCCCCAGCCGCATAGTCGAGGGTAAACGGAGTTTCGTTGTTGTCGACGCGAAGCCCGGACAGCTTGCAGGCGAATTTGAGGGAACGGTTGCGCAAGAGAGCGCCTGGCAACAACCCTACCTCTGTGAGGATTTGGAAGCCGTTACAGATTCCCATTACCAGCTTGCCTGCTTCTGCTGCCTTCACCACTTGCTCCATCACGGGCGAAAAGCGAGCGACCGCGCCACAGCGCAAATAGTCTCCATAAGAGAATCCGCCCGGCAAAAGGATTGCGTCATAACCGGACAAATCTGTTTCGGAATGCCATACGTAGTCAACAGGCACTCCCATGACATCTTCAACTGCGTTGTACAAATCTACATCAGCATTCGAGCCTGGAAAAACGATAACGGCTACTCGCATATCCTTAGCCCTCCACGATCTCAAAGCGATAGTCTTCAACCACCGTGTTAGCCAGGAGCTTTTCGCACATTTCACGTACACGCTCTTCTGCCTGCGCACGATCTGCCGTGTTCAGTTCCAGCTCCATGTACTTTCCGATACGCGCATTGTTTACTTCGTCAAAACCTAGAGTGTGCAAAGCCCCTTTTACTGCATGGCCTTGCGGGTCCAGAACGCTCTCGCGCAGGGTTACATAAACAACAGCTTTAAACATGTACGTCTCCTCCCAGTCTCTTCAGCATTTCTTGATACGCTTCTTCTACATTGCCCAAATCGCGACGGAAGCGGTCTTTGTCCAGCTTCTCTTTTGTGGCAGAGTCCCAGAAACGGCATGTGTCCGGGGATATTTCATCGGCGAGGAGAATCTCCCCGTCCGGCGTTTTTCCAAATTCGAGTTTGAAATCGACCAGCGTGATATTGCGCTCGGCCAGATAAGGTACGAGAACCTCATTGACAGCAAGTCCCATGCGCTCAAGCGTCGCCTGGTCACTTTCGCTCGCAATTCCCAACACTTTGATATGGGAGGCGTTTACCAACGGATCGCCCAGTGCGTCATCCTTGTAGTAAAACTCAACAACTGGCTGCGGGAGAACAGTTCCCTCTTCCATGCCAAGACGTTTGGCAAGTGAACCTGCCGCGATATTGCGGACAACGACCTCCAAAGGGATGATCTCCACTTTGCGGACTACTTGCTCTGTTGCAGACAGCAGCCGGACAAAATGGTTGTCGATGCCTTTTTCCTTTAGCATGGTGAAAAAGATAGCGGTAATACGGTTGTTCAGCTCACCTTTTCCGGTGATTTGCGCCCGCTTCTCTCCGTTGAATGCTGTAGCGTCGTCTTTGTACTCTACCCAGTATTGATCAGGCACAGATGTCCGATAAATACGCTTCGCCTTACCTTCGTAGAGTTGTTCCTGTTTTTCCACTGTAGGAGCCACCTTCCCAGATAAAAAGGTTGAGTTACGATAAATTCACGAACGATTCAACTACATTAAAACACAATCATACGCATTTATCAACGAAAAATGCGTGAATACGATTCGACAAACGTTCGGAAATTGTTGCATAATCGTTGTTAAGTTTTCGTTAACATTCGTTTACACGTTATCCATACTGGCTTTACATCCGCTCTTTACAATAGTCCTTAGTCACAGGACTCCACGACTATCCATATAATCAGGGGGACATCGGATGAAGACGCACCTTATCTTTGGCAAACTACTAGCCCCATTTACGCACTGGCACAGACGCGCACGGCTCCATACGAAGCTGACCGTGCCGCTGTTCTGCCTTTTGCTCCTCTCTTTCGCAGCGATCGGCGGGACTTTTTACACGCAGGCCAAAAAAATCATGATCGCCCAAATGGAAGCCAGACTCGATTCGGAGACGGACAAGACGACGGAAAAAATTTCCCTGTTGAAGTTCGCCTTTGTCACCGACGAGGAAACTTATCTGAAAAGGCTGGAGTTCGAGCTGTTGCAGCAAAAAAATTCTTTGGCCCAGGAAGGCATGGATGTTCAGCAATACGTCGTGCGCAGCGGCGCGTTTCAGCCGATTCCCAACGTGACGAAGCAGGGAGCGATCCCCGTTCCGCCTGAGTACGCGCATCAGTTGGAAGCCGAACGCTACGGCGTCATCCACATCCCGATTGACGGGACGATACATACTTTGGCCTTTACTCATTCACCTGAAGAAAATTTCGTCTACGTCATCGACGTGCCGCAAGAGCAATATTTAGTCCATCTGCACGAAACGACCAGACTGATCCTTTTTGCCATTGCAGGAAGTCTCGTCCTCTCTGTTTTACTATGCTTGTTTATTGTGCGAGGTATTACGAATCCGTTCCAAACATTGATCCAGGCCATCCAAAAGGTCAGCGCCGGCGATCTGACACAGCGCTCCGCTCTGGAAAAGGAAGGGCCGGAAATCCGGGCGATCTCGCATCACTTCGATTATATGGTCGAGCAGATGCACCTCATCATCTCCGAGTTCCAGTCGATGATTCAGGAGTTGAATCGCGGCGGCATCGAGATCAGGCAGACCGCTGACGAGGCAGGGGAGCGCTCATCGATGCTTTCCATCCGCCTGGACACGGTGAATAAAGGCGTAGAGCAAACAGCCGCTTCGACCGAACAGGCAAGTGCTTCTTTTCAACGGATGCGCGCTTTCATCGACATGCTGTTTGCACGAATCGCGAGTGTGATCGAAGCAGGCGGCCAGATGGAATCGGTCACGCACAGCGGCCAAAGCAGAATCGACGAGTTGACGGTCATCTTCCAGCGCTTTTTCCAAACGTACAAGCAACTGGACACCCGTATGGCAAACATGCAAGAGCAGTCGGAGTCGATCGGGCACGCGGTTTCGTTGATCGAAAACTTGGCGAAGCAAACCAAGCTGCTCGCCCTGAATGCCAGCATTGAGGCGGCACGGGCCGGCGAGTACGGACGCGGCTTTGCCGTGGTAGCGAGCGAAGTCGCCAAGCTCGCACACGAATCGGAAAAGGCAGCGCTTGAAATCAACCGCCTGATGGCTTCGGTTCAGACTGAGACGCTTTCCATCTCACGCGAAACTTCCCAAGCTTCCACCCAGCTCCAGGAGAGCGTGCAAAAGCTGGAAGAAGCGGAAGCCGCCTTCCTCCATCTGCGCCAGGCCGTCGACCGGACGACCGGGGAGCTGCGCGCAGCCACAGAAGGGCTGTCCGACATTACCCAAGGCATGCAGGATGTCGACCACACGCTGGTTACTTTCCTCGCGATCTCGCAGGAAACGAAAAGCAGCACAGAAGAGATGCTTGACGCCTCCAAGGAACAGCTTTCATCCGTAGCCAAGTCGCGCCATCTGGCCTCCGAGCTGCTCGCTTTGTCCACGCGGCTGCATGAAATCAGCGAGAGATTTCGTGTGGCTTGAAATATTCTGGCGCCCGGGCTAGAAGTAAAAAAGCTGGCGAGTTTTCGCCAGCTTTTTGCATTTTCGCCTTACGAATTATCTCCTCGATCAACTTTTACTAGCGGAGCATACCGTGCCAATAATGTCTGTACACCAACAGGCTCGGGAAATCCGATCCGTAATTCAGTGTGGTCTTCATCGTGTAAAACCCTTAATACAAATCCTTCTCCCCATTTCGGATGTCTAGCAATATCACCTGGGTGCCACTCCACGTTCTCGATACTAGCCTTGTTATTTTCATATCTACTTCTTTCGGTATTCCTAATTTCCTCCAGTATTGCACCTATCGAATCGTTCAGAAGCGGTTTAGGTTTCTTCTCTGTTACTTTTCTAAACTCGGATATTCCCTGAACCATTTCGTCTTGAATGGATTGGCTCAATGCAGCTTGCGCATAATCGATGAATTTATCTGTACGATACATATAAAATTGGTTGTTGGTTTCTTTACGGAATTCATAGAGCAGTTCAAATCTCGGCCCCTGGGTTTTTCCACGGATTGTCTCAAACCAATCTTCCTTTGTATCACCCGTTACAAAAATCACAGGGCGTTTCTCCGTTTTTGCCATTTGGATAATTTGTTTCCATATTATGAAATCGCCAAATTGATCCTCAATTATCAAGTCTTCAAACTTTGTGATCTGTCCTTTCTTCTCCTTTGCATCCTTATATCCAGGTGGAAAAGAAATACTATACCTACGTTCAGCTTCTTTTAAAATTTTATCCAATTCTTCCTTCGTAAGTGGCGGGCCAATTTTCCCTTCAAACAATTCCTCTAATTTCTTGAAAACCGTGTCATCATTTCTTAGATCAGGATGTTCTGATTCCTGTTTGGCTAACGCTTGTACACTGGCTTCCCATGCCCCATTAATTTTATGAAGTAATTTATCCATTTCAATAGCAGGGTGTTGCTTATATTTTTGCAACTTCCCTTCCAGATCAGCCATTACTTTGTGAGATAGTTCCTTTAGTTCACTACTAATTTTTTTATAAGCTTCCCGCTGTTCAATAATTACTGAAATACGATTCTTATGGAATTCCAGCCCGACCTGATGCGGGAGCCAAATCCGGTCTGAATAATAATCGAATACGCTAAAAAGTGATTCGCGCGTACCGTCTGTATACCTATACAAATCTAGTAATACATTCGTATCAAATACAAAAATACAATCTTCCCACATTTTTTGAATATCCTCGTTGCTGGGCCTAAAGAAATATGAAAACTGGCGTCTCATCTGTTCCTCCTATAGATTGTACCGTTCAATGTAGACACTTTTTTAAGTGATATAACTCTTCACAACAAATCCCCATTTTTTAACAAGTGTAAAATAATCCCTACTGTATTTCCACTCTTTCATTCAATTCTGTTACACTGTCTTTGGTACAACCTACACGTGAAAGAAGGAATATCAGATGTTTCCCTTTGAAGTATCTTTTCCTACCCATATCTACTTCGGCATGGGCGAACTTGCGCGTTTGGGCCAGGCAGCGAAAACTCTCGGTAACAAAGCGCTTCTCGTCACAGGTGGCAACGCAGCCAAGCGCACAGGTCTGCTTAGCCGCGCCATTACGCTCCTGCAAGAAGCGCAAGTAGCCTATACTCTTTTTGACAAAATTGAACCGAACCCGCGCACAGCGACCGTCGATGCCGGAGCAGCGCTTGCCCGCGAAGAGCAATGCGACTTCGTGCTGGCCTTGGGCGGAGGCTCCGTTATGGATGCAGCCAAAGCCATTGCCGCCGCAGCCGTTTCCGGGCGGCCCATCTACGACTACATGCGCGGCAACCCGAGCGGCTCAGGCAAATGGCTGGTGCCCGTGCAGGAAGCGCTCCCGCTTCTCACCGTGCCCACTGTGGCTGCAACCGGATCGGAAGCAAACAATATCAGCGTCCTGACCCACTGGGACACGCACGAGAAATCTTCCATAAACGGCCCGGCCCTCTATCCGAAAATCGCGATTCTCGATCCATCGATCACATTTACCGTTCCCGCACGCGTCACGGCGGAATCTTGCGCAGATATTTTCTCGCATCTGTTTGAAACATACTTGATCAGCGCAGACAAAACGAATGTGCAGGACGGAATCACGGAAACGCTCATTCGGCTCGTTGCGGAGCACTCCGTTACCGCCATTCGCCAACCGGATCACGAAGAGGCACGTTCCACTTTGCTCTGGGCAAGCACGCTTGGCATCAGTCCTTTTGCCAATGCAGGGCGCGGCGCCGGAATGCCTCTGCACGGAATCGAACACCCGTTGAGCGGCATTTACGACATGGCACACGGGCGTGGACTGGCGATTCTTTCGCTTCCTTATTTCGAGCAGGTCATTTTGCCGGAGCGTCCAGAGAGACTGGCGCGCATGGGCCGACACTGCTTCGGAGTTACCGAGGAAGACGAGCAAGCCGCAGCGCGCGCAACCATCGTGGCTGTTGCCCGCTGGTATGAAAGCATGGGCATCACCGAGCGGCTTTCTGACTTTGGTGTAACGCAGGACGCGCTGCCAAAAATGGCCGAAGAAGCGATTACGATTGGCGGACGCGGTGCCGGACATCTGCCGAGCGCCAGAAAACTGCATGCGGAAGATGTCGTCGCGATCTACCAGGCTTGCCTGTAAATGCTGCACGAACATACTGGCAGGCACGCGCTTTCCTGTGCGATAATGAGATTAATAAAAATTTTTTTACTATATGGAGGTCGTACATATGGCAGATCCACGCATCAATGAACTGGCTAGCCGCCTCGTCCGCTACTCTCTCAATTTGCAAAAAGGGGAAAAAGTCCTGATCGAAAACACAGGGCTGCAACCTGAGCTTGTACGTGCGCTCGTTCGCGAATCGTTCGCTGTCGGCGCTCTGCCATTGGTAACGTTGAAAGACCAGGAAGTGCTGCGCGCGCTCTACCAAGGAACGAGCGAAGAGCATATGGCATTGATGGCCAAATACGAATACGAGCGCATGAAAGACATGGACGCGTACATCGCGATCCGCGCTTACGACAACATCAACGAATTTGCCGATGTTCCGGAAGACAAGATGGGCATCTACTCCCGTGTCCTGTATCAGCCAGTGCACACAAACGAACGCGTGCCAAACAAACGCTGGGTCGTTTTGCGCTACCCGAACAAATCGATGGCGCAACTGTCCAATATGAGTCTGGAAGGCTTCGAGGACTTCTACTTCTCCGTCTGCAACCTGGACTACGCGAAAATGTCCAGAGCGATGACACCGCTGAAAGAACTGATGGAGCGCACCGACCGCGTCCGCATCGTCGGGCCAAAAACCGACCTGCGCTTCTCCATCAAAGGCATCAACGCTGTCAAATGCGACGGCAAGCGCAACATCCCGGACGGCGAAGTGTACACAGCGCCTGTTCGCGATTCTGTAGAAGGCACCATTTTCTACAACGCCGCTTCCAACTACCACGGCATTTCCTTCACCGATGTGCAATTCACTTTTAAAGAAGGAAAAATCGTCGAAGCGACCAGCTCCAATACAAAAGCGCTGAATGACATTCTCGACACCGACGAAGGCGCTCGCTATATCGGGGAATTTGCCATTGGCTTCAACCCGCACATCCTGCATCCGATGCTGGACATCCTGTTCGACGAAAAAATCGCCGGAAGCTTCCACTTCACGCCTGGCAACGCCTACACAGTAGCGGACAACGGAAACCGCTCCTCTGTTCACTGGGATTTGGTGCAAATCCAGCGTCCGGAATACGGCGGAGGCGAAATCTGGTTTGACGACGTGCTGATCAGAAAAGACGGCCGCTTCGTGCTGCCAGAGCTGGAAGGCTTGAACCCGGAAAATCTGGTGTAGGGCATACCGTATAGCACGTCTAGCACTAACAATGGATAGGCTTCAGAGAACATCTGAACCCTATCCATTTTTTCATGCTGATGTTCCGTGAAAATCATCATTTTAAAATTTACAAAAAATTCTAAAAATTAATGCAAATGTTTTTTAGAACATGCTACAGTCAATACGCAACCAAATCCACGAAGAAAGGAAGTACCATCCATGAAATGCAAAGTCGAAACTATTCCCCCCTATCGCATTGCGTATATGCGGCGAGTCGGTCCATACGGTCCTGCCAATGTGGAAGTAATGGAGGAGCTAAAAAAATGGGCGAAGGAGAAACAGCTTCTGGAATCGGCTATCCTGTTTGCCGCTCCACAAGATAACCCACAGACAACCGCTCCTGAAAGCTGCCGATTTGATGCTTGCATTGTGCTCTCCGCGAATTATCAGTTGGACGATGCCGATTCCATTTGCGAAGGCGAGCTTGCGGGCGGGGATTACCTCGTTTTCGAAGTCAAGCATACAGCAGAGGACATCCAGCGGGCGTATGCTGAAATTTTTCCTGCTCTCCACAGCAAAGGCTATACGCTGGACAGCAAGCCCATTTTGGAAAAATATACGGGCGATATCACGACCAATCCTTATTGCGAAATATGTGTGCCAGTAACAACGTTATAGATTAGTCTTATGGCATGGCAATACTTGCAGCGATAGCGTTGGCGGCGTGACACGACATGGCGCGGCGTGACGACCGTCCGGCAGAAAGTTCATCTCTGGCTTTTGTTCGCTTGACGCAAAAACTACAATGGGGATGAGAAACGTTTTTGGAAATGGGGTCTATGCATGAACAAATCAGACCGCCTGCTGGCCATTGTGCTGGAGCTTCAGCGCAAGCGCACCTTGCGCGCGGAAGATTTGGCCGCGACATTCGAGACGAGCGTGCGGACCATCTACCGGGATATGCAGGCGTTGAGCGAAGCAGGGGTCCCTGTCGTCGGCTCGCCCGGGCAAGGCTACTCGCTGATGGAAGGCTTTTTTCTGCCGCCCGTTCGCTTTACGGTGGAGGAAGCCGTCGCGCTGCTGATCGGCGCAGACCTGGTCGAGCAGGCGTTTGGCAAAAATTACGGCCACAGCGCCCGCGGTGTCCAACGCAAAGTCGAAGCGCTTCTGTCGCAGGAATTTATCCGGGAAGTAGAGGGGATTCGCTCGACCTTTCGCCTGCTCGATATTGGAGAAGCCAACCAGCGCGAGCGGGAAAAGCAATATGCCGAGCTGCTCCACGAAGCCATCCTGCATCGCCGCAAAGTCCGCTTCCGCTATCGCAAAACGATCCCCGAGACAGACGGCAACCGCGAGAGCGTGCGCGATGCGGCTCCCTACGGGCTTGTGCTGGCGCGGGGCGTGTGGACTTTGCTCGCCTTTTGCGATTTGCGCCAGGACATCCGCAGGTTCCGCCTGTCCCGCATGAGCGGGCTGACCATGCTCGAAGACAGCTTTGACCTCCCGGAGCATTTTTCCTTTGACGATTACAAACCTCCCGACAACCGCACACTCGAAGTCCGCCTGCTCGTCCAGCCAGCGATAGCCGATCAGGTGCTGGAAGCAAAGTCCTTTTATATAGAAGAGATGGCCGATCATCCGGACGGAGTGCTGGTCACGCTGCGCGTCCGGCAACTGGAGGAAATCTCGGACTGGGTTCTGGGGCTGGGGGCAAATGCGCTCGTTCTCGAACCGCCATCCCTCCGCGAAAAAATTCGCGAGGAAGCGGAAAAATTGCTAAAACGCTACTGACATACAGTTGTCAGTAGCGTTTTTGTATGCTTGTGACAAAGAATGAAAGAGGAGCTGACCACAAGATGAATCCAACCGAAATCATGCACAGCATGCAACAAGTAACCGATCTGTACATCCAGGAACTCGAAGCATTTGACATGGACCGTCTGCTGCAAAAGCCAAGCGAAGAGGAATGGTCCATCGGCCAGATGTACCAGCATCTGATCCAATCGGCCCTCTATATGCAACTCGCCAACATCGAAGCGTGTAGAAAAGGCGCGCCCGAAGTCATCCAGCCGGACGCCCAAATGTCTGAGGACGGGCAAGCAATCTTTGCCCATGGCTCCTTACCGCCTATCCGCATCCACGTTCCTGCTTCGCCCCAATATACACCCAAGCAGCCAGAGAACAAAGAGCAGCTGCACGACGGCTTGCGCACTGTCCTGCGCCTGATGCAAGAATTGGAGCCGACCTTGCAGGATATTCCGACACACCACAAAGTCGCACACCCTCGCTTCGGACCTTTGAATGCGCAGGAGTGGTTTGCGCTTGTAGAGATGCACTATCGCCACCATCTGCACCAATTGAACAGGCTAAAAGGCTAACTTTTTTCTCCGAACAGACCAGCGAGCTTTTGGTAGGTCGGCGGAAACTCTGCCTGATAGCGCAGGAAGGACGGGATCGGGTAGCGTATCCCGCCTTTCTGCGTGGCTGCCAGCCCTTCCACCAGCTCGGCTGCATCGCGGAAATGAAAGCTGAACGCCATCTCGTGGTCCTGCGTCTGGGCAAACAGCCGATCCCCGTAACAGGGGACGATCACTTGCGGTTGTCCGGTCTGGATCGGCTTGATCGCAATATCGGCACAGTCCGCCCGGCTGGAAAAAGTGGACGGAATCGAGCCGCCGCGCTTGTAGAGCATTCCCGCCACCAGCCGCATCACCTGTGCCGCGTTTCCGTAAATGACAACCACGTCCGGCTCGACCTGCGCCCGCTCCAGTGGGTACGACACGTAGTAGCCGCTTTCCTCCGCCGAAAATTTCGGGACATCCGCCTCGCTTTTCGCTCCCGTTTCCAGCGAGTCTGTGTACATCCCGCAAGCGAGATGGCCCTCGGTGTAAAACGCAGGTTGTTCCTCGTAGCCGAACGCCACCTGCGCGATCGGACAGGACAGATCTGCGCCGTTCATGGCAATGCTCCAGCCATAACGTCGCGAAAAGCCGACCGCCTGGCAAATCGTGATCGGGTACCCCAAGTCTTGCTGCGGTCGCTTTGCCTTTGTCGGCAATGCCGCTTCCTCGCGAATGATCGAAATGCCCACAGGGAACGTTTCCGTCCGCACATACGTTTGAATGGCCTCATTCAACTCCAGGGCAGTAATGGTACTCGTGCTCATAGCGCTTCTCCTCCTCGATTCAACAAAATTGCTCTCGCTCACCAAAACACCCGTACACTGAATTTTTCGTCTTTTCAACCCTCATGTCCTGTCTGTCCGCCCTATTTCTTTGCAAACTTACAACATCGTAAGGTAGTGGAAAGGAAAATCGATATCTCCTGGCCCCGTTTCCTGTTAGGATAAGAAAAGATTACGCAACAGGCACGGAGGCTTGACCCATGAAAAAACTGGCAACCTTTTTACTCGCGACGACCATCCTGGCGTTGTTTATCATAGGCTGTTCCAAGCCCAATACACCTGAACAGGTGCAGGGGCTGGGAAAAGAAGAAGCGGCGCAAATCGCTGCGGGCGCTGTTCGTCAGTATTATCATCTGACGGTAGATACCGCCGATCGGGAAATTACACTTGAAGACCCTGCCAAACTGATCGATGCCGCCACTGGCGAACCGATCTACAAAGGAGTGCCCGTTCACGCCCTGCTTCGCGGCGAGCCGAAAAGCGGAGATATATCCGGCTACCACGCGATCATCGAGCCAAAGACAAAGCAGCTTCTCTCGCTCTCGATTGACGTGATTGGCAAAGACGGCGAGAAAGCGACGAAAACGATCGCTGAAGCCGATCTGGAAAAAGCCGCAGCCGACTTCGTGCGCTCGCAAAACTTGCTGGCCACGGCTGACTTTCAGCTCGTTCGGACTTCCGAGGCCACAGACAACGATCTCAAGCGCTACTTTTACTATTCAGACGGCCACAACGCAATCGCCATCGGGGTCGATACTGCCTTGAAGCAGGTCGTCACCTTCACCTATGACTGATGTGGTCGACCGACCGCCTGCATGCAGCGAAACAGCGTGCCCCGGGAGCAACGCACGGCGCGATTGATCCGGGAGAAGCGCCTCAGACAGCTTTTTCGTTCAAAAAAGTCCCGTTGCCAGACACATGAACTGTTGCCCAAAAAATAGACAGGATTTGAAATAAGCCTGTGGAAAATGTCAGCAGCTATGAGATGACTCTTGAATTTATCAGGGGGCATCTTTTTTAATGTCCACTGGTAACATGGTCAAGACCCGGGACTGACCCCCGTTTGTAGGACAGGGATCAAAACACCTTAACTAATTAGGCAGCCAGTTGCTGATATTAAATCGGTGACTGGTTGTTTAGTTTCGTTTACTGCTACGTTTCAACTCATGCGCAATAACTGAGCAGTCGGGCACCGTTCCAGCGTGGACGCGCGCTTGTGCACCATAACCGGCATCGCACTTCCAGATCTGTCGCTAGCTTATCCCAGTCGATCGCGTTGGTAACCCTTAGTGACACTTCGCTTGAGATAAAATAAAAAAAGGTAATTATATGCATAAATTTGTATTTATTGTAAAATATAGGGAGTTTGAAATAAAAGGAGTGATCTATCCGATGAATGTACGAAGTGTAGCCAAAAGAGCCGCGTTGGCTGTCCCGGCGATGTTGTCATTTACAATTGGAATGAGCCTAGCCCATGCAAACGTGTGGGAGGGGCGCTGGAAAAACCCTGATAGTATACCATACGTGAACAACGTATCTGGTAATAGCGTTTTGAAAAGTTTTGTCAACGATGCAGCATTGGACAACTGGAATAATAATCAGACTACCTTGACGTTTGAGAAATCTAGGAGCACTACTGGACGTCATATTGAGGTGGAAAATGTAAATTTTAGCTCTGTTACATGGACCGCGATTGCTAACGGAGCTGATGGCAATTGGGACTCCAAAGGTTACTACAAAGGCATCGAAATTCAAATAAACGAAGCCAAGATTGAAGATTATAGTGATTTTCAACTGCTTGGTGTTATCGCACACGAGTTTGGACACGCTGTTGGACTAAAGCACCAGTCGGGGTCAAAAAAATATTTAATGTATCCATATGACGATAGAGACACAAACATCATATCAAGTAAAGAAAAGAAAATATTAGAAATCCATTATACTGATTGAGAGGAGCAGGATTGACATGACGAACACAATAAAAGTAGTTTTACTTACTTCTGTAGTGCTATCCGGGGTATTAGGGTACACTCTTTCGACGCCTAAAGAAAGCAATGTCGTCTCAGTACATGCGAGTTGGGGGAAAGAGCAACCATCCGTGAAATCATTATTAGACGAATCGGACTTGGTTGTGGTAGGAACATTGAAAGAAGAGATTAAATCGTACCAACCATTTGACGGCTATGAACATACATTTACCGACGGTACTATTGAGTTGCAGCGCGTGTTGAAGGGCCCTCCTCTTGAAGAAGTAGTTTTGTCGCAATACGGCGGAGTCCGAATGGATGGCAAAGTAGAGGTATTTGATGACCTGCCATTGCTAGAGAATTCAAAGACGTATCTCTTGTTTTTAAGCAAAATCAACGATAACACGGAACGCAATGGGAAATATCAGGTTACTGGAGGTCCGCAGGGATTATATGAGTTAGCCAGAAGTGACAGCAAACTGATGAAAACTCCTGACGCTGAATTAAGCGACTTCTCCATTTTCTCGTTTGTGGATGGGGAAATCAATCAAAAAGTCATCGACATGGGATTAGACACGATTGCTGATTTAGCCAAGGAACCTAAATAGAAATATTCACCAGGAAAAGTGTGGATGATATCATAAAATCACCCGCACTCTACTCATTTACAGGTAAGGAGGGCTCAGAATGAGAAGAGTTCCGCTCACAGTCAAGTTGATCCTTTCCGCTTTACTGCTTTCATCATGTGCTCACAACTCCCCATCAACAGATACACAAAAAACAACAAATGAAATCGCAAGCTGGCCGTACCCTTATGTGAAAGTCGATAACCATTTTTATGTAATTGAAAACGATGAAAACAAAGTCGAACTTGTAGAGAAAGAAAACATCGGAGAACAAATTGGAACTGTAGAAGAGAAATACGATTTTGAAGGGGACGAACAAACATCGCAAGCAACTATTGTATCTAATTACCTAGAGAAAGGAACCAAGCTATTTGCGATCAAGGACGTTGATCCGAGTATTCATATTGCATTTGAAAAAAGCGAGGATGTATACGTCAAAGCTACAGAGGAAAATGCAATTCCAAAAAAGGCAACTGATAACACGAACTAAAGACTATTGGGATACACGCCGGTATTGGGACCTTTTGCAAAATAAAATGGGACTTCGTGACGAATCCCATTTTATTTAGTTCGTGGGCGTAGGCGAGGGACTGTAATTTATTTTGTGTAAATGGGTTTTGAACAGGTGGATGTTCCGTCCTCGGCTTTACATGGAGGGGCGGGCATGATAGACTCCCTGCTCCTTTCTCAAATTAAAGATGACTAAAATACAAAAACCCGTTAGACGGTAACCTTTTCCAAAGTGTCCATCTGACGGGTAACAGTTCAACATTGTCGCAAGCAACGGGACTTTCCACTAGCTTCCACTGTATTTTTCCTCGATTTCTTCTTTCATTTCCTGATAAGTCTTGTTGGTAAGGTTGACCAAATAATCGGTAAGCTCTTCTTTCGCCTGCGAGGCTAACGCTTCCCTGTCCTGTCTCTGCTTCGTAAAATGCGCTTTGGCCTGGTTGCCGATCTTGCCGCTTGCCGCCAAATACTCGATCGCGCTTCCGATATTCAAGCTCTCCCGCCAGCTTTTCTCGTACCAGTCCCGGTTGTAGGCGTCGATCCACTTGCGGCGGTCGATCAGCACCTCGCCTACTTCCGTCAGGGCGTCCCGCTTCCACTGCTCCCACTTTTGAGCGATTTCTTTTGCCCGCTCCAGCTCTCTTTTGAATTGCTCGCGGTTCGTCACGTTGGCATACAAGCCTTCCGATGCCTGGGCAATCGCCTTCAATTGCTTCTGCCCTTCGGCGTTCACGTCAAAGCCGATCACGTTTACGAGCGGCATGATTTGCGACTGGGACAGCTCTTTGGCTACAGCCACCGGATCGCCGCCGCAAGTCTCGATGCCGTCGCTGACGAGGTAGATGACGTTCGTGTTTTTATCCGCCGAAAACGCGGCCAAATCTTGCTGGGCAAGCGTGAGAGAATGGGCGATCGACGTCCAGCCAGTCGGCTCAAACAGTGCAAGCGCCTGGTCCAGCCGCTTCGGCTCGTACGATTGCAGCGGATAGACAAGATCGCTGCTGGAGCAGGAGAGCTGTTTGTCTCCATCGGCATTGCTCCCTTTATGTCCATAGACGCGCAGCGAAATGTTTGCTTCCTCCGGGAGTGATTCGGCAAATTCCTTGATCGCTTCCTTGGCCAGTTGCATCTTGGTTTTGTCTCCCATTTTCCCGGCCATGCTGCCGCTCGCGTCCAAAATGATTTCGACGTTAAAATTTTCCCGAAACTGAAACCGCGCATCCTCGATGCCGGGATCTCCAAACGAAGCCATTTTCCAGCGATCCACAACCATCTGCGGACTGAGGTAGTCTTCGGAGAACAAAGCGAGCAGCTGATTCCAGTACAGTTGCAAATACGCTTCGTTCATCCCATCCACCACAGTAGGCATTTTGTCGAGAATGGCAGCAATAGCCGGCCGATGCGGATGCTGGGCGAGGTAAAAATGCGTGCCCGCCAACTGTCCGGGCTGCTCCGCAATCAACTCCTGCGTGTTTTGCGGCCATTTCACCTCGCCCACTCGCGGCCCTGCTCCAGATGCGCCAAGGGTGCAGCCGCACAGCAGCAGTGCCGTCATCAAGCTGTTCACCAGGCCGAGCATTCGCCTGTACTTACTGTGCATTCGGTCATAGCCTCCTTGTCGTGTGTATGTTCTGCATCATCGGATATGACGAGATGAACCGTGCTTTCCTTTACAGCGTGATAGAACTGAGAAAAAAGCTTCCTGCCGCATGGAGAAAGCCAATCTGTCTGCTCGATCCCGTCTGGTACACTTCCTCCTCGTGCTTCGGGTCAGGCATGAAGGAAAAGTCAAACGTAGTGGAGCGGAAGCGGACAGAAGTCTGTACCTGAATGCGCTCATCCGCGGTGACGACAATTTGCGAACCGGGCACTGTGGCGTGATTGGCGTCGAGGACCGTGACGACGACATCCCGCAGCTTCGGGGCTGCTTCTGCAAGACCCGCCTGCACATACAGCAGCAGCTCCACGTTTGCTGGCAGCCAGCTTCCCAGCACCTGGTCAATCGCTTCGTACCGCACCTCGCTCCTGGCCCAATCCGGATGGCTCGCGCGGATAGCGGCTTCCGCCTGATCCACGAACGGCTTGATGTATGTCTCGTCCTTCAGGCGCATGGGAGATCGATCGTAGCGAACGAGTGCCTTTTCCATCTCGTCGTAGATCGGCTTGACCGCCGCCAGCGCCGCTTGCTGCGCACTGTCTGACGCTTGCTCCTTGACGACGAAGACTGTCGAGAGGTTAAACAGCGCCATGAACAAGATGAGCATGATGAGCATAAAGATCGTAAGCGTAAAGATTGTGACATTGCCTCGTTCATTCCGCAAACACGCCAGCCAGTCTCTCATCTAGTGAACCACCCTGCTCGTGATCTCGCGCTGGAACGAAATCCTTTTGTCCGCCTCATCCATGTTCTGTGTCAAAATATCCGGCAAAAAGGCGATTTCCAGGTTCGCGCCGACCATGACTTTGAAGTACCCGTCACTTGTCGTCTCGATGTACGACTCTCCCCTGTCGAAGCCGATGCCGCCACCCGCTCCGGCTAACACTTTTTCAGCGGCGTTCAGTGCACTGGCCTCGCTCCCGGTGATGGCGAATACTTTTGCCGCCTCATTGGCAGCCGATTGCGCGGCGATCACCCCGTACACGCCGATCAAAAACTGCCAGCAAACGAGCATGATGAGAAAAAGCAGCGGCAAAATCCCGAGAAACTCAATCGTGACCGAGCCTTTTTCCCCGGACAGCAGACGCGACAGCTTTCCTGCGTTCCTCGCGTTCGCGCGGCCCTGTCTTGCGCCCGGCATCACCCACTGCCTGGGCGTACGGTTAAACAGACGCATGTTTCTTCCGGAGAAAAGCCAGATGATTTTTTTTCATAAACGGCAGCCCGATCGCCAAAATGACCAGCTGGATCGGAAAGTCTCCCCGGTAAATGGCGCCGATGATCGCCGCAGGCACAATCAGGGCGTAAAAATAAAGCAGCATGAACTTCCAGAAACGCTGCCAGTTTTTCTCCTGCTTGGACATGTCGTTTCCCCCTCCATGATTATTCGCTTGGCGTCGTCTCTACCGCTTCACTTCTTTGCGGCGTGCGTACTCCATGCCAGACTGTTCGATATAGGGCAGCGCAAACCAGACAAGCAGCAGCGGATACGGAATCGTCTCCCCCACTACCATGAGCAGGCAGCAGAGCGGCAGGAGCACGCCGTACAAAACAATCGCGATCCCATTCCAAAACCGCTGCCTTTTCGCTTCTTTTGTCGTCAAGCCGTGTCCCTCCTCCCGGTATCCACGCTCTCCGCAGTCGCTGGCTCACTCATCCATCTGTGCGTATACATCGTCAGCATCACCGCCATCAGCGGAAAGAAAATGACATTCAGCAAAATCTGCGTAAAGAAAACCGCGCCAAAGCTGGTCGTAATGTACGTGACGGTAAACAGCCCGATCACACTGATGCCCCACTCGATGGCGCTAATCAGCAAAATCACGCCGAGAATAGAGAAAAAATGCTTTTTCCCCAGCGCAAACGCCTTTTTCCAGCTCTGCTGCACCGGCTGTTTTTTCATGACCGTCAAATAAGGAGTCAAGTAAAACAGCACGAGGATGACAATCCCCGGCACAAAAAACAGCATCATGCCAAAAGACACGGCCAGGACGTAGACGATCCCGAAGACAAACACGGCAAAGCCTTGGTCCAAAAACGTGCGCAATGCCTGGCGAATCGGCCGTTCCTCTCCCGCAAGCTCGCTTTGCACATACTGGGCAAACGGAAGCTGCACGACTGTCAAAAACACGAGCAGCAAAAACAGGTTGAAAAAGGCGGAAACCACCTGCCCGCCCGTCAAGGCAGCGATAAAGTGGATATAGTTGACGGTAAAATTGTGAATGAGCAAAAAAGGCAGAACGACGACCGCTGACAAGAGCAGCATGGACTCGATATTGCGTGTATAAAACAGGAAGCTTTCTTTGATCGGATGCTTCACTCTGACTCATTCCCATCTAACGTTTTGGCGGCCAGTCACGACCAGTATCAGACGCTAGGCGAACCGTTTGAACAGCTTGCGTCCCCATTTCGCCAGCTTGCTGCCTACCCACAGAACGCCGCCGACTGAGACAAGCACGACAGCGGCCGTCTGCCCTCCGGGAATCATGGCGGCGATGACCCCGGCATCCATGAGCGTGCTGCCGAAGCTGCCTGTTCCGTCGATCGCATAGTCGATGCGCTCAGACTGGCTGTTGCCTGAATCAAAGGCATCCTGAAAGTTCGTGAAGGTGTCGATGCTGTCAAACACCAGACTGATTCCTGCTGTCGCGACGTTCAAGCCTTTGACCAGTCCTGTCACTTGCAGGCCGCTTGCCGTGTCTTTGATGAACTTGAAATTCATCCAGGCGGAAGCAGCGTCGAAGCCGTCGACAGGCAAGCCGCTCACCCAGTCGAAGGAAGTGTCCTTCAGATGAATGTCGATCGCCTTGACGCCCAGCTCGACCAAAAACAGGCTGCGCATGCTGGCAAAGGTAGCCGGGTCTACATTCCCTTCCGTCATGTCGGCCACCATGCTGAGACTGCCGCCGAACGCACTGTTGATCGACCAGTTTACATAGTCGTAGGCTTTGGAATCGCCCTTGCCGGAAAGGCTGCCCGGTGTGACGCTCCCTGGCTGGGTACTGCCTGGGGTCAGGCTACCGGGACGGGTATCCCCCGGATTGACGTTCCCCAGTTGGGTATCGCCGGGACTGACGCTTCCTGGCTGGATCACGCCTGGGGTCACATTGCCAGGACGGGTGTTTCCTACATCCAGACTCCCCGGCTGTATCTCACCGGGCGAAATCTCTCCTGTTTCCCATTGAAAACTACCAGGCTGTATGTCATTTGGCGAAATATTTCCCGGCCTGATCTCTCCCGGCTGGACTGCGCCTGGACGCACGTCGCCAGGCGCCACAGACTCTGCATGCACAAAAGCTGCAAAGGGGAAAAAATTGATCACCAGTATGAACAGGGCAACGATGGCAGCCCAATTCGTCCGTCTTGCTAGACACTTCACAGCATTCACCCCGATTTCCTTAATCCCTGGCAAACCACTGATTGGCGGCGCTAGTTTCCGCCTGCATTGATGCCGTACTGCTCAGAAATGGCTTCAATGGTTTCCTTGTATGATTTTTTGGCCAGAGAATCGAGCATGTCTTCCAGTTCGTCCGCCCGTTTATCCACGTTTCGCTTATGTTCATCCTGCAATCGGGCCAACCCTTCGGCGAGCTGCTGCGGGAACCGTTTATCCCGTTTGATCTGCCGAATCATCCAGTCGACGTTTCGCTTCTCATCGTCGGCCAAAAACTTCCACTCCAGCTTGTAGTGCGTATTGTTTACGAGCAGATTGACTTTTCGGGAGTACGCTTCACTGGATTCCTTGCGCCTCCATTTGTACCACTCGTCCGCAATTTCTTTTGCTTTGGAAAATTCGTCCTGCAACCCTTTTTTGTCGCGGATCGATACATAGCGGCCGCGCGCTGCTTCTGCGACTGCCTTTAGCTGCTTTTGTCCCTCTCCGTCCACGTCAAAGCCGATGACATTCAAGACAGGCGTGATGTTGGAATCCGCCAACTGCTTCGCTGCTGCCACCGGATCTCCGCCGCATGTCTCGATTCCGTCGCTGACGAGAAAAATCAGGTTGGTATTCTTGTCCCCGGCAAGCTGACTCAAATCTTTCTCTGCCTCCTGCAAGGAATGAGCGATCGGAGTCCAGCCCGTCGGTTGGAATTGATTCAAGCTTGCGGCGAGCTTTCCGGCGTCGTATTTTTGCAACTGGTACACCAGCTCGCTGCTGCTGCAAGAAAGCGCCTTGTCGGAGTCTTTGCCGCTCCCTTCGTTCCCGTACACGCGGAGGGCCACATTCGCCTCTTTGGGCAACGTCTCGGCAAACGCTTTGATCGCTTCCTTGGCTGCATCCATTTTGGTTTTGCCGTCCATCCGGCCTGCCATGCTGCCGCTCGCGTCGAGAATAATTTCGACGTTGTACTGCTCCTTGAACTGAAAGCGGGGATCGTCGATTTCAGGACTTCCGAACGAAGCCATTTTGATATCTTCGATCAGCCGTTCCGGATCGGGGTAGTCTTCGGCGAATAGCCCGAGCAGCGCCATATAGTACATGCCGACAACCTCCTGATCGGGGTTTTCGATGGTGGGCAGCTCCTGCAAAAACGTCTGCAGCTCTTGTTCATGCTCGGAATAGTTGCTTCCCGCATAGCGCCCGATAGGAAAGCTGGCAATCTCGGCGGCCGTCTCCGGAATTTTTGTGGCTCCCTCAGGAAGCAATGCTTTCAGGGAAGCGATTTGCTCCTCCTTCGACGACTTCTGCTCCTGATTGACTGGCTGTTCCACCTGCTCGTTGGACACCGCTTCCGGTGGCGTTGTCGGTTCCCGCGTGCTCGACGGTTCGTCGCTGGAGCAAGCATGCAAGATGACCATCAGCCCGAGGGCTGCAATCAGTACCTTGATAGCTTTCATCTGTATGTACCTCCGTCATTTCAGAGCTGCTTGTTGTTCCCAGGCAAAAAACAGGGAAAGTTAGTGGTGAAAATCAGCTTCCACCACTAACCGTAGGCACCGGAATTGACGCTTGGCATTAGTCACCTGTAATCTTGTCGCCAATGTGCTCAATGACATCGGACAGCGTGCCGGAAACGGCGTTGCCCACGTTTTCATCTTTGCTGAAAAAGGTCGCTACAGCGCCAAGCACCGCCAGGACGACTGCAGCCAGTGCGATCCATTCAATCGATTGCGCTCCCTTTTCGTTGCGCAGGGAAAAGCTTGCTTTTACAAACAGTTTTTGCATCAATGTTGTCACCATCGTTTTTTCCTCCAAACGGGAATGTATTTAATAGGTAAAAAATGACTCCCGGACACCTCTGCCTGCATCACCTCCCTTACAGGCATCCGATCCAGCATTTATTGGAAAATGCCCGTAAACGTCTTGGCATTTTCCAAAATGTTCAGTACCATCAGGCCGCCGATCATCAGCATGGCGGTCGGGGCGACGACGAGCGTGGTAATCAGCGTGACCTTCGGCGAGGCCTTCGCCGCTTTTTCCTTGACCAGCTCTTTGCGCATTCGCCGCATGTTGTCCGCCTGCACCTTGAACGTCACCGAGATCGGCACACCCAGGCGCATTCCTTGGATCAATGCCTTGATCAACAGTTGAAATTCCGGGTTGTCGTTGCGCCGCAGCAGTTGCTCGTACGCTTTTTCCCGCGGCACACCGAGGTCGATCTCCTGGTTGAAGCGCGAGAACTCTTCCTGAATCGGCCCGCTGAAAAAGCGGATGACTTCGCGCAGGGCGTGATCGAGACTGACTCCGGCCTGCAACGTCACGCTGACCGTATCGAGAAATTCGGGCAGATCGTAGCGGATTTGCTGCTGGCGCTCGCTCGCCTTTTTCTTCAACCAGAGGATCGGCAAAAAATAGCCAGCCAGCGGCCACAGGATCAGCCCGAACTGGGCGAACGGAAAGCCGAGGACGAACAACAACGCCCCGATGATGATGCCGAGCAGGGCGAGCACGATTTTGACGCCTTGAAAGCGGGCTACAGTCAAATCGAGCGGGCGACCCGCCTTGAGCAGCCAGTCCTCCACCTCGTGCGACTCGCTGAAAAAGTTGAAGCGCTGCCCGAGGACCGCATAGTCATCCCCGTAGCGCAACAGCCGCTTGACCAGTCGTTCCGAGGCCGTTTCCGGCTTGCGCACATCGTACGTCCGCTGCCCCGTCACCTCGTACATATGCTCGATCAGCGTGCGCTTTTGCACAGAAAACAAATACCATTCCTTTAAAAATATGGAAAAGAACAATAAAAACAGAAACAGACAGGTGATGATTAGTGCATCCATCGTTTCACACCTTTATGTTGGTCACTTTTTTCACCAGGATGTAGGACAGCAACGTTCCGATCAGGAACAGCCCGAGCAGCACCAGCCCCATCGGCGTAAACAGCGGATCGATAAAGCCTTTGTTAATCATGTTCATCATCAGCACCAGGGCGACGGGCATGATCGGCACGAGATACGAGACGTAGCGCTGCTCGGCGGTCATCGTCTTGATTTCCTGCGAGACGAGGCGGCGCTCCTCCATCGTCTCGGCCATCTCCTGCAGCACTTCGCTCAGGTTGCCCCCTGCCCTGCGCTGGATGAGCAAGGTCGCCGCGAAAATGCGGAAATCGCGCGTCGGAATCCGCTTTTCCATCTCCATCAGCGCCCGGTCAAAACTGACGCCAAGCGCCAGCTCCCGCGACATCCGCTTGAACTCTTCTCCCGCCGGAGCGTTCAGTTCTTTTGCCACAATCGCGATCCCCTGGGTCAGCGTCAGCCCTGCGCGCAACGAGTTGGCAAGCAGGCGGCACACCTCCGAGAGCTGATCGTTCAATCTCTCCAAATATTTGTGGCGCCGGGCAAAAAAGACGGCTTTCTGGATGACATACATCGCGCCTCCGCCCGCCATGAAGTTGTAGGGAGCCGGAATCGCCACTACGCTGTGCAGGAAAAACCCAAGCCCCATCGTCCCGACGAACATGCCCGCGAAAAATTCGGAAGGGGTCAGCGGAATGTTGGCCTTTTTCAGCTTTTTGCCGATCTCCTGGGCGTATGGCTTCTGGTCAAAGCGGTCGCCCCAGACGACGATGAAGCTTTTGCGCTGTGTCTTTACCTCGTACCAGTCTTCCGCTTTCTTTTTCCACTCGTTTTTCTTCGTGCGGTATCCGAGGTATTCGTACATGCCCCAAATTCCGAACAGCACCGCCAGGCTAAACAGAATAGCTAGGCTCACGTCTGCCCCCTCCTTTCGCCGTAAACATCGACTCGTCCAGCTCAATCCCGAATACTTTGAACCGCTCCAGGCTGCGCGGGATGATTCCGGTCGGGGTAAAATATCCGAGCACTTCGCCTTTGCTGCCGATTCCAGTCCGGTGAAAGCGGAAAATTTCCTGCACCTCTACCCGTTTGTCCTCCGACTTCGCCACCTCGGAGATCGAGACGATCTTGCGCGTCCCGTCCGACAGCCGCATGACCTGTACGATGATGTCGAGCGCACTGACGATGTACTCGCGGACGATGGCAGAGGGCAAATCCATCCCCGCCATGACGACCATTCCTTCCAGACGGTTGAAGGCGTCCAGTGGCGAGTTGGCGTGCACCGTGGTCAGCGAGCCTTCGTGACCCGTGTTCATCGCTTGCAGCATGTCGAATGCCTCTGCGCCGCGCACTTCCCCGACGATAATCCGGTCGGGCCGCATCCGCAGTGAGTTGCGCACGAGCTGGCGGATTGTAATCTCGCCTTTTCCCTCCATGTTCGGCGGGCGCGCCTCCAGTCCGACGCAGTTCGGATGGGTCAGCTTCAGCTCCGCCGAGTCCTCAATCGTAATGATCCGTTCATAGTGGGGGATTGCTCGCGCGGCCGCGTTGAGCAGCGTCGTTTTCCCGCTCCCGGTACCGCCCGAGATCAGCACGTTCATCTTCGCTTCCACGACTGCCTGGATGTAGCACGACATCGCTTCGTCAAATGAGCCGAATTGTTGCAAATCGTCCATTAAATACGGCTCTTTGCGGAATTTGCGGATCGACACCAGCGTTCCGTTCAAGCTGATCGGCGGGATGACCGCATTCACCCGGCTCCCGTCTTTCAGGCGGGCGTCGACCATCGGCGAGCTTTCATCAATCCGCCTGCCGAGCGGAGCCACGATCCGGTCGACGATGTGCCGCAAATGTTCCTCGTCGCGAAACTTCAAGTCGGTCAACTCCAGCCGCCCGCGTTTTTCGATGTAGACGAGGTTGTGTCCGTTGATCGAGATTTCCGTAATCTCCGGGTCCGCAAGCAGCGGCTCCAACGGCCCCAGCCCCACCGATTCGTTGATCAGGCGAGTCAGCAGCAATTCCTTTTCGCTGCGCGGGATCACGACTTTTTCTTCCGACATGTACTGCGACACGAGACGCTCAATCGCCACCCGCATTTCCTGCGAGCCGAGGCTGGTCAGCCGCTCCAGGTTGGTTTCCCGCAAAAGGCGTGTCTTGTAATGCTCTGCCAGCTCGTCAATGTAAGGATTGAAGGCGGGAGCCGCAAGTGTCGCTGCCAGTGTCGTCCGTGACGACTCATCTTCTGCTGTCTTCTGCTCTTGCTTGCGCTTGAATAAAGCCATCTAGCTCCCCCCTCAAGACAGTTTGCTTTGGACCCATTTTCGGATGTCTTTTGCCGCAGGAGTCAGTTTTTTCTCATTCGCTTCTTTTTGCAACGGCCTTCCCTGATTGACAGCCGCCTGCACCCCCGCGTGATCCCGCCTGATTTCCGCGGTAATCGGGGCGTTGAACAGCCCTTTCAGGTCGGACACAGCCAGCTCGTTATCCCGGCCCACCTGGTTGACGACGACTTCCAGCCTGCCCTCGGTATCGATGCGCAGCCGTCTGAACAAGTCTTCGACGAGCCGATAAATTTGCACAGAAGGCGTATCCAGGTTCATCACGTAGTAAATCATGTCGGCTTCCGACAAAGCGGCATAGACCAGCTCGTTCATATGGCTCGGCAGGTCGATGATGACGAAATCATAGCTGCGGCGGCTCGCCCGGATCAGGCGCGTGACAAACGCCTCGGACATATTTTCCGCAATCTCGGCGTCACGCGGGCTGACCAGCACTTCCAGCTTGGAGTGAGCCTCGCGCTGCGCCACGTTGCGGATGTGAAATTCGTTCATCTCGTTCATGACCGGAATCAGGTCCCCCAGCGTGCGGTTGCTGTCAAACGACAGGAACGTCTCCACACCCCCGTACTGCAGGTTGAGATCGATCAATAGCACGCTGGCCGTCGATTCCAGCTTCAGCGACTGGGCAAAGCCTGTGGCAAGCTGCGTACAGCCGCTTCCTCCCTTGCCGCTGTAAAAGGAATACACCTTGCCCCGCCCGCGCACAAACGCTTTGCCGGAAGCATCCGCGCCTTTTTTGCGCTGCTGGATTTGGGACAGCTCGGATATTTTTTCGAGGCGATCGGTCAACAGGTTCAACTCGTCTGGCATGACGATGTACTCGACTGCTCCGGCGCGGACGACGTCCCGCAGCAGGGCAAAATCTTGCCTTTCCGTCAAAAAAATGACGATTCCCTCTGGCAACTCGCTCTGTATGTACTGAACCAGCTCGACTCCGGCCCCCTCCTCGGGCTGGACGAGCAACACGACATCGGGTCCGATCCGGTCGATTTCTTTTTTCACTTCGCTGGAGGTCGTATAGCGTGTTTGCTCATACCCGGCCAAAAATTCCGTGAGCATTTCTTTGACCGAATCGTAATCTGCGACTACAAGAATTTTCACTTCTTTGCTCATGACTTACCCTCCGATTTTGGGTGCTGGATTGGTTGGCGGCTGTACCGAAGTTGGCGGTTTCGCTGGCTGCTGCTGATTGGTCGGTGCTGGCTGAGTTTGCCCGGCTGGCTGAGCCGCTGGTGCCGTCACTGGCGGAGTCGCTGGTGTTGTGGCTGGCGGCGTTTGCGGCTTTGTTTCCGCAGGCTTTGGCTTTGGCGCCGTCTCCGTCTTGTTCGGCTCCGTGGTTGTAAACGGGTCGGGAATCCCCAGCTCTCCTTTGCCTACATTGGCTTTCAAAATGCGCATCAGCTCGGCGTAGTGCTGCTGATGGATGAATTTGGGCACATCCTCAAACGGCAGCTCCAGCGCCACGCCCTTGAATTTGTTGTCCGACTTCGCCACCATGGCGACAGGAACGTCCTTCATGAACACTTCGGTTACAGGCTGACCGGCCTTCGTAGTCGAGATGATAATATCCACACGGTCCAGCGCCTCCAGCTCCTGGTCGAACATGATGTTTCCCGACGCGTACACGGTAATCAGCCGATTGTTTTGATCGCGGACCATATTCGCCGGCTTCAAAATATTTTTCGTAATGATGTCGCCTTTCGACAAAGGGACGACCGTTACCTGATTTTTCAGACTCATCTTGTCGACAACGTACGAACCATCCGCGTACTTTTTCGGAATTTGTCTTGTCGTCAATTGATCGGGTTGGATCAAGGCACGAGAGGGAATATCGACATTCGCCTCGTAAATCTCCACCATCTCCCCGAGCTGCGCGTTCATGTCCTTGATTTTCTTCAAAAACAGAAACCCGGCCAGAGCCGCAAGCAAAAAGGATAACGCCAGAAAAATAATTGCCCGTCGTTTCGATTCCAACATGAAAAGGTTCCCTCTCTTTTTCTGTAGCTAGAATAATGTCAAATCATGCTGCACAGCCCATATTTTCCATAATAAGTAAAAATACACACTGTTACTATCGGATTATTCCCCGAGAATCACCGCCTAGTAATAGATAACCATTACCAGCAACAGCCCGGTTCCCCCCGCGATGAATGGAGCCAGCGGGATTTCCCGATCCAAAGTCACCTTTCGCGACAGTCTTGAGGCAAGCCATACGGGAAGCATGATGACTCCGGCAAGCAGATAGGCAAGAACCATCGCGAACAATCCCGCCTGCCAGCCCAACGCTGCCCCTACCACGGCAAGCAGCTTGATGTCGCCACCCCCCAACTGCCCATTGCTGATGACGGCCATCCCGAGCGACAGTCCGCCAAGCACGACGACCCCCAGGAGGTGCGCCAGCCAGTCTTCCGGCCGAAGAACCGCATGCGCGATGAGAAAATAGGCGATCCCAGGCAGCGTCAACCAATCGTAAATCAGTCGGTAGCGTAGGTCTGTATACACAGCCACTGCCATTACGAAAAGAATGGGAACGATGACATACAAGGTCGGCACGCGCCCTCCTCCCCCTTTCTCTTGGAGGAAAATTTCACCATCACCGACGGTCATTTAGGGAATATTGTTGCGCATTCGGGAAAATTTTTTGGGTTATTTTAGAAAAAAATTTTGCCATTTCCGCTCGAAACAGGTCCTTTTACCTTGATCCTGCTCCCTCGCTGCCCGGCGTATTTTGCCGAATCGCGCACGGACCAAAATACTTGTATGACAAAAAGAGTGGTTCAGCAGATCCGCTTCTGCCAAACCACTCTTGCCCTGCTTTTCCCTATGCGATTTAGGCACGCGAAAGGAAACCGTCATGCCGCGATGAAGCCCGGCCGGAAGGAAAACGCGCATGTTCATCCAGTTGAATCAGCAGCCGATATGTACCGGAGTGATGCGTGGCTGAAATCTCACCATAAGCTTTACAATTCCTTTTCGGCTGATTAAAGCAACTTTTCAGAGGCTTGTGATGTCTACAATAGAGGGAGTTTTATGCATTCAAGACAACGTAAGGAAGGAGAAGTCGATGAAAGCAATTTTGGTCGATGACGAACAACTGCCTTTGCAACATCTACAGATCATGCTTGAGCAAAAAATAGGTGGCATACAGGTGATCGGGACGTTTACCAACCCGATCCAGGCGATTGAAATGACGCATAAGCTTCGCCCGGATGTCGTCTTTCTCGATATCAACATGCCGCAAATCAACGGTCTGGAAATCGGGGAGCAGCTCCAGAATGCCGATCCTCCCCCGGAAATCGTCTTTGTGACTGGCTACGACAAATATGCAGTAGACGCTTTCGAACTGTGCGCGCTGGACTACATCATGAAGCCTGTCCAACTGAAACGGCTGGAGAAAACCGTCGAGCGTCTGCGGGAAAAAATCAACATCGCGCAAACAACCGAACAGCAAGCCACGCCGCTTGTCTCCATCCAATGCTTCAACCATCTCCAGTTCCACATGTCCGGGCAGGAGCCGCAGGAGATCAAATGGCGAACAAACAAAGTACGCGAACTGTTTGCCTACTTGTTTCATCACCGCAACAAAACGGTGGACAAAGATACGCTTTTGGAGCTTTTATGGCCCGATTACGATTTATCCAAAGGAATGCCTCAGCTCTACACAGCGATCTATTTGATCCGCCAAACGTTGAAGCGATCCGGCATCAAAACGGTTACGATCAACAAAGGCAACCTCGAAACGGGCTACAAGCTGACAGTGGAGTCCTCGTTGATTGACGTAGATGAATGGGAGAAGCGCCTGGCGCAGCTGGCTCCGCCTTCTCGCGACAACATCGCCGATTACGAGCAGACGCTTGCCAGGTACAGCGGCGATTACTTTGGCGAGTACGACTATTTGTGGGCCGAGTACGAGCGGGAGCGTCTGCGCCGATTATGGCTCCAGCTCGCGAAAAAAATGAACCACTTCTATCAGGAAAAAGGCATGCTTGCTGAAGCGATTCAAGTAAACGAGCGCATTCAGCTTTTGCATCCTTTGGACGAGGACTGCTATTTCTCCCTGATGCAGCTCTACGACGCCATGAATGATCCCGCATCGGTCGAAGAGCAGTATGAATTGCTCGCTACGCGCTGGGAGCAAGAGCTTGATTCCGCTGTGAATGAGGATATTTCGAACTGGTTTCAAGCGTGGAAAGCAAAGCCGTATGCGTAAGGCCACGCACAAAGCGCTACTCGAAAGCCCTTCCCGGCCCATTTGTCAGGAAGGGCTTTGACATCTGCGAAAAAGACTGCATTCCACGCTCGTACTGTGAATTGTTTAAATTTTTAGTTTTTTCTCTGCATACAGCGTATTTGGAGATCAGCGTCCGCTGGTTGCTCAAATTTTGCAGCAAATATTGGATGTTAAAAGGAAGGAAATGATCGAACTTGACTTCCATAATCAGCATCGGCTGTGGAATGACGCTCACCATCGCGAGCTGGTCGTTGAACAGATCATCGAAATCAACAGTGGTCATCAGCTGCTTGTCGAAGGTCACTCGCACATTGCCTGTTTCCATCCCATACGCTTCCCGGATGTAGTCGGTAACAATCCTTGGGGCAAAAAGGGGATGCCGACTCTCCACATAAAAATCGCGGAGCAAGCTGCTCTCCGTCTCCTTGAGAAAATCGGTTTGTCCCGTCATGATGCTCGCATATTCGTCCCGCGCAATCGCAACCGCTTCCTTGCAAATGTACCCGCCAATCTTGCTCTTTCGCTCCATTTTGATTGCAGCGTCACTGTTGTTGTAGATGCGGATTCGATACTTTCTGCCGCTGGATGCGGCGTTCTTTTTATCTTCCAGAGCCATGTCCTGAATATCGTCAAAATACAGGCTGCGAATCTGATAGCCTGTTTCGTCAATCGAGTGCGGGTCTAGATACGCAATCAGCCGCAGCTTTGTTCTGATCGTCTCGTAGTCGCTCCAGTGAAGATAATACTTCAGCTCATGACGAAATACTTTGCTGCCCGCATGCCTTCCTGTCGCCCTGGTCCCTTTCATTTCAGCCCACCCTCTTTTCCAAATCAAAAACACCATGATTATTCGTCTCATCCAAACGAAAAATGGTGTCGTCAAGCTCGTCTTCATACATGAAATCTTTAGCCCAATGCATTGCGAACAGCCCATTCCACACGGTCAAGCTGAAGCGGTTTGGCGATAAAATCGCGCGCACCAGCCTGAATCGCCTTGATGACGGTATCGCGCCGCACGACAGCTGAGCATATAATGATCTTCGCATCTTTGTCCATATCCATGATTTTGTGAGAGGCGCGAATCCCATTCATACCGGGCATGGAAATGTCCATAAAGACAAGCTCTGGCCTGTACAGCCCGTATTTATGGACGGCATCCTCGCCCGAATCAGCCTCCACCGTCACTTCCAGCCCCAGGGACTCCAGTATGTTGCGAAGCATGGCTCTCGTAAAAGCGGTATCATCCACTATCATGATGCTGCTCATTGACATGACTTCTCCAGTCTCGGCCTATGGTGCGCCTGTAGTATCAGCCATTCAAAAAAACAGGTTATTTCCCTCAAGCTAAATAGGGAAACCCCTATTATTCAATATCTTCCATTCTACTCCTGCGATCTGAACAAAATCTGAACATGGAAAGAAGGACAAAACAATCTGTTTATGATGAAAAAATAGGGACAAGCCACTGTTTGGTAGCTTGTCCCTGTCTCCCTCAAATCTTTCACCTTCTCTTCATTCAATAAAATCTCTATATTTAATTTTCACTTCGTCTTCTAATGTTAATTCAGTTGATTTTTTTGCGAATTTATTTATTTCAATTGAATTTTCATCCAAATTAAATTTCCCAAGATCATTATTTATTATACTATACTTTCCATATGCGTTTTTATTCAAAAACATGATATATTTTTCTCCCTTCTTCATTTCCCTATATCCATCAATAGTAACTTTCTTTGCTCCATCCATCTCTACAAGACCTACAGGCTCAATTACTGAGAAAGTATCAGAATTATCCAACTCAAAATCATTTGGTGACTTAATTATTTTTTCTACTTGTATCTCTGTATTAGTATAAAAATCCTCTAAGCTACCGTCAAAGTAGTAACTAGTTTGATGCTCACGTTCTGAAAAGTCAGCAATTGGAGTACCTATGAGAATTAGATCGGCTTTATCTAGCTCTTCAGCACTGTTATATGTAATGTAGTGTGCCTCCAATGAAATGGTTTCCACTGTTTCTTTTCCTTTTGAAAATGAACCAAAACCAGTAAGCACTATGATCACTAGGACAACTAACCACATAGTCTCTTTTGGGTATTTAATAAAATTTGCAATATCATTCCTAACACTCATCTTATTCATCTCCTTTTTATACACTTACAATTACTTTCCCCACTTGCTACGTAATTCGGACTTGTCATAGGAAGTTGGACCGATTTTTTGAATACCTTGATTCATTACAGAAGTTTCATTTCGAGTAGGATGAGCTAGCTTGAGACTATGTCCAATTTCGTGTGTTGTATTAGAGATTCTTTGTGCCTTAGTCATGCCTTCTGAGTCCATATTATTATGAAATATGTGAACCTTAGTATAGTTCCAATTTTTATCAAGGCTCGTCAGTCCTACAGCGCTATATGGATCCATTCTTCCTAACAGACCTTGAACATTACTATTTCCAACATAATATTTATCAGCATATCTGTGCTCTCCTTCAGTGAAACTAACTGCCGATGAAATGCCTTCCCAATTACTTATCGCACTATTATATACGTCCTCATAATCATAATTGTAATCATATACTGAAGAGTCGAACTCATAAATGGTCACGCCATCCCATGTTTTTCCTCCCTTCCAGTAATCAGCTAGCGCATTCTGGACCGGACTCACCAATAATACCAATGTTAGAAAGCCTAAACTTGCAAGATTTCTTTTCATTATCTAACACCTCTTTTTGATCTTTTAATCAACTTGAATTATAATACAAAAATAACAATAAATGTAATTATTTTAAAAAAATTTTCTGTTAACATATTTGATACATTTTCTTATTTTTCATGGTTAAAGACTGACTAAAAATCGGAGGTGTTTTAATGTTAAGAAAAAAACTTCTATTACTAATCGTCTTACTAATCCTTGCAGCTTGTGCTGAAAAAAAAGATAGCTTGCTCACCACGGAAGCCGTTACCCAAACCTTCGAAGCTGCGCACATGCCGCTGACCAAAACGGTAGATGGCGACTATTTTGTGTTGAATGGTGTGTCGCCGGACAAGTACACGCTGAATCGAAACTCTCTCTTTCTATACGTCTTTGCATCCGAAGAAGACGCCAAAAAAGGTCTGGAAGACTTTCATGAACAAATCCAAGCATTGAACCTTGTCATGCCGCAAATCTTTGAAGCCAAAAATGTGTTGCTGTTCTATTTGACCCCCGGGACACGGACTGACTCTTTTTCTGACAGAGATCCACAAATCTCGTCCATCGTCCACTCCCTTCTGTCCTCCATGCCTGACTAGGAAGAGTTTCTCGCTTCTTTCGCCCCCTATCTTACGAAAAACTGACCCGATGCCGCCACCCGGCTGTTTGAACATGAGCCGGGAGCGGCACTTTTGTTGTGCAAATAGATTGACACTGATATTCATTATCAATAATGTGGAAATAGACGAGAGCCGGCAAACTACGATGGAAATGAGGCATACAATGTGAAAATCGACGTTGATCAGTTAGCAAAGCATTTTGCGCACATTCCTTTTCAAGTGGAAGGAGTATATCGATATGCCAGAGATCCCGGTGTGCCTCACGCTGACTATACAGATTCTTATCCTGGATTCGTGTTTCCCCTTACAGGGAAGGTGCAATTCCAGTTTAATGGTACGCCTTATATTCTTTCGCCAGGAAAAGTGGTGCATGGCGGTGCAAAAATGAGTCTGGCGCAAAAAATGTTTGGCAAAACCAACTGGGAATATATTCTCGTCCAATATCGGATATGTGACGCAGAACTGGAAGCGTCCAGCTTTTCGCATCAGCATTTTGAATTAGCAACGGGACAATCCCCCCGTCTGATCGAATTAATCATGCGTCTTTGGCATGTGTACAATCAGCGTGGCGGCATTTCCATGTTTCAGACCGAGATGCTGTTTCGAGATGTACTGAATGAAGCGTTGCTATGTGTTGCGAATCGGCAAAACAGCTATGAACCACACGCATTATTCGAACGGGTAGCTCAATATATTCATGAACACTACTATCAAAGCCTTACGATAGCATCGCTTGCAGAACAACATAACGTCAATCGCAATCGGCTTTCTTACGTATTCAGAAGATATGCAGGCATGGGACCGGCAGAATATTTATTGAAGTACCGCATCAACATGGCGCAAGAAATGCTAGTAACAAGTGAATTGCCCGTACAGCAAATTGCACAAACGGTTGGCATTGCCGATCCTTTTTATTTTAGTCGAGTGTTCAAAAAACAATTAGGCATTTCCCCCACTGAATATCGCGAGCAGTTCATCAATAATCCATGCTGATTTCAACAGGCATCCATTCTCTCCGAAAAATGGCTTTACTATACTAATGGCAAGCCAAAGAAAACATCATGTCGGAGGAATCGCCCATGCCAAAAATAAAAAGCCTGTTAATTTCCACTCTATTACTAGCAGGCATACTAGCAGGCTGCAATCAAGCACCTGCCGAAAATAAAAGCTCCGCTCCGGAAAGTACATCTACATCCACAGCTAAGACAGATACACCTGCTTGGCCAAGAACATTTAAAGATTCGTTAGGCAAAGAAATTGTGATCGAGAAAAAACCGGAGAAATTGGCCGCACTATGGTACTTTTATCCGGAAATATTAGTGGCATTAGGCGAGCCACCTGCTGGTTCTACGGAAAAAGAGTTTCTCGCTTCTTTAGCTTATTTAAAAGGAAAGCTGGATTCAGCCGAAGAGCTGGGAGATAAAGTATCCCCTAGTATCGAGAAAATTCTTTCCATTGGGCCTGATATTATTTTGGCAACAGAACAACATGAAAAAATGTATGATTCCCTGGAAAAAGTGGCGCCAGTCATTACGTTGAACACCAAGGACATCTACAATGATTGGCAATACGGGATTCGTACAGTAGCCAAGATTATCGGCAAAGACGACGAAGCGGAAAAAGTCATCGACAAGATGATGAACGACATTACAACCGGGCGCGAAGCCTTAAAGCCGATGGCAGGCGAGTCAGTGGCTCTCATTTTGTCTTGGGATGGAAAAACGTTCAATGTACTAGGGGAAGGAAATCCAGTCTATAAACTCGCGTTCGATAAAGAAAAGGGACTGGGGCTTACACCAGATCATAAATTTACAGGTACGAACAATGAGTTTACTGCGTTTGAAGGAATTTCAACTGTTCAAGCAGACCATATTTTCCTGATCGGCGACATTACCAAAAAGGAAGCATTGATGAATGACTTGCAACAAAGCAAGGTATGGAACAATCTGAATGCCGTGAAGAAAGGCAATGTGCATTTAATGGATACTTCCGCTATTACTGGCGGCCCATTAGCTATCCAATACGCTTTGCAAAATATCACAGATGCCTTGCGTAAATAGCAAGGTCTAAAAAACGCGAAAAATCCGAGCGAAATCACTCTTGTGCAACATGCGAGTGACAATAGATGCTATCCCGCTCTTTGAACGGTAAGGGTAAGGTACCGTGCAGGCAAAAAAAGGAGGGATTCCTATGAATTACGAGGTTATTAATCTGAATGAGCAGCTATCTGCAATCAACGAGCTTTGGTCTCCGAAAGTCGTGGGGGAAATACATGACGTTCAATTCAAGCTGATTAAAATTGACGGAGATTTTGAATGGCATGAGCATCATGGTGTCGATAAAGTATTTATCGTGCTCGAAGGAGAGATGTTCATTGCTTTTCGCGATGGTCAGGTGAAAATTTCCAAGGGCGAGATGTTTATTGTCCCGGGGGGAGCCGCGCAAAAGCCGTTCGCCGAAAAGGAAGCCCATGTCATGTTGGTCGAGCCTAGAGGCGCAGCAAACGCTGACCATTCTGAGTCCGAATAAGCGATTTAAAGCTAGTGATTGTTAAGGTACTTTCAGCATCTTTTCAAATTCGGCTATCGGTAAGTTGTCACAAACTAACGATAGCCGAATTTGCGATGCTGCCAAGTGCCTTTTTTGCCTCTTTCATTTTGCAGGAAAAGACTTTTTATAAAAGGGAATACTGCTCCTCTTACGTTTTGAGACTGTTCCTTTTCCCCCTTCTCCCAAAAAAATCTTTAATAAGCGTTACATACCACACTAGCATTTCCATAAACGCCAGGAGGACAAACAAAGCCCATATCTCCCCTTGACCAAGGCTATGCCACAAGTTATCTATTTCCGTCCCGGAAGCACGCAGCAAGGACTGTAAAAAGAATACAATCGGTCCAATTATGGAGGACAATATGGTCAGTATGGAAAGAAGCTTGCGCTGTTTCCGAATGAGATACACAATACTACTGACTAGCGCTATCAAAATGAATACATAATAGAAACCCCAGACCCAAGAAGGCAACGTCTCCATGGGTTCCCTCCCTCCTATCAGAAAAGCCCCAGAATTTGTTTAATCAATCTTTCTACTTGTTCAACTGATCTGCAATCGGCAACAAAACTATTTTGAAGATTGTAGCCGTCAAGCACGGCAACTATTGCGCTGGCAGCTATTTTCGAATCCAGGTTTTCCGGGAGTTGCTTCGTTTGTTTTCCCTTTTCTAAAACCAGGCATATTAGCTGGAACCATTCTTGGTAATATGCAGACATCCTCTCTCTGACGCTTTCATTTCTGACAGCAATGGAACAAAACTCAAAAAAGATTTGAATCCAATTATCTTGATTACTTAATTGATAAAAGATGTGTACACCTTGACTGACTACGCTTTCAAACGGCTCATTGGAATTTAGCAAAGGGAGAAAATGCTGTTTGTAAATGGACAACTTGTGATCCATAAACTCTAAAAAGAAGTCCTCTTTACTTTTAAAGTGTAAGTAAAAGGTTCCTTTTGTATATCCAGCCTCCTTTGCCAATAAGTCGATTGAAGCTTTGTCATAACCATGTTGAGCAAAAACTTTAACAGCTGCATTCATGATCTTTTGATAAGATTCATTGCTTTTCTGCGTGTGTTTGTTCATTTTACATATCATCCCTTTAATTGGAAAATTTTGTTTACTTATTTTTGTACCCATGCTATATTGTATAACAAATACTAACCGTTTAGTATTATTTTTTTCAAAAAAGGAGTGAACTTCAAAAATAAAAACAATTATATTAGCGTCAAATAGCTACTACCAGCTTGTTAGCTATCTGGGGGTTGAACAATTGTAACAAGTCAACGGCAGGGACATCAGACCATGGTAACAACTATCCAGTATTTTTGGATCTGTCAGTGTCCCATTGATGGAGGCTCTAAGCGATGCCTTGTCCAATAGGAATGCTCCAATCGTGGCAATATTATTTTCTGTTTGTCATGAAGCAACCTCCTATTCATGCCATTGACTTCATTTTTCATGAATTTACAAAAGTTTAAAGTCAGACTGTAATTGAAGGTTACTCTTGAGGATTGTATTAAAATCCTCCTTTGATTACCTTTGGTGATCGTAGCTATAATGTGCAAATAAAAATTAAAAACACTCATAAATTTAGGGAGAGCGATTGAAATGAAAAAAGTAGCATTATCTCTTTTAACTGCAACTCTAGTGTTTGGTACTCCTCTTGTAGGGCATGCAGCAGAACCGAAAGCCGAAGACCCTGGTGTATACTATCCCGGAACAAACACTAAAATTAAACCCGGTGATATTCTTGTTACAAACGATACTTCTAGTTGGGGTCTCACTGGTCATGCAGCTATCGTTATCGACACACAAAACCTGGTTGAGATAAGAGGCGATGGCTACAATCCAGAGAAAAATGACATTGATGACTTTATCGACGACCACACTAGCGGTTCAAGTTGGGTAAAGGTATACAGGCATGATTTATCCTCCAAAGGGAAAGGGGCAGCAAAGTGGGCCGAGTGGTATGTGAAAAATTATAGTGACGTTGAGTATGGATTTTCAGATCTCCTTGACTATGACGACACAACATATTGCTCAAAAATTGTTTGGGATGCCTACTATTTCGGTGCAGATGTTGAACTCGAGACCGATGTTGTTACCATTCCAGTAGCTGGATTACCAGATATCACACTTGAGGTCGCGAAACCTTATGATTTGGGTAATGGACCTGATGTTGATCTTGTCGAAAAAATTGATTGATCTCAACTAAAGACCTAAGTCTGTCGAGATTTTTCTGTAAACTCAATCAACCAGTTTATGAATAGGCTTCATCCCCTAATAGATGTCTTTTTCGAAGACAATAGAGTCAGCTAACCCTTGAGGCATTCGTAGAGACAAAGATAATTCCTTCAGGGATGAAGCCTATCCAGTGGTTAGCGGATGTAAGTGATTCCAATTAGGCCCAAATGGCGAGGAACTTCTTATTTCGTTAATCCATTTTGCATATCCCTCTAATTCTGTTTTTAATTGTCTGAATGTAGCCATTCATTCTCTCATATTGGATCACGTTAATCTTCCTTAAATGTGCAATGGCAGTTAGGGCAATATTAGCTGACGGTAAGCAAGGGCAAGTGTTTATTCTATCGAAGCTATCTCCTATGCCTTGCGAGAAGCAGCTAGGATTTGCTCGAGGGAGCTTTAGATCTACGTAAAAAAAGCTTAAAAAGCTCAGCCAGAGAAGCACTGCTTCAAAAGGTTGTAATTTTATGGTAATATCAGCGCTGCGGGTATGGAAAAATTAGGAGGGATCGCTGTGAGAAAAACGCTTGTCATCTGCATGCTCATATTCTTGACAGTTGCTGTTTCTTACAACTTTGAATGGATCATAGGCGGCTATCCACAAACGAAATCAGATATACAAAGCAATGTACGAGAATATTTATTGAGTGAGAAAAACTACAACATTGCTGACATTGCGAGCATTGATGTCACGTACTCCAGAAAATTCGGAGATTACAGCGCCCAGGTCATTTTTTCGGATGAAAGAGAAACGAAATACTACTATCGAATAGATGAAAAAGTAAAGCAGAGTGGTTACAGCGGTAAAACTGATAAGCACAGAGAAAGCTAAAACCTTTGAAGCATGAAAAAAACTTGCGGAACCTATCCACCCCAGTAAAAAACAAAATGCCGAAGCTAAGCTCCGGCATTATTCATTCGCCAATTTTTGTACTCCCCTACCACGCGGCAATGCTGCTGTCTGCGCGCATGTCCGTCCCGCCGCTCAGCACGCCGTGTTCATCCCGCCAAATAATTTGGCCGCGGCCAAAGTAGTTGCCGAGCTGCGCCCACTTGATCGTGTGCCCTTTGCGCTCCAATGCTTGCGCCAGGTGCTCCGGGAAGTGCCGCTCCAGCTCCACCGTTTTGCCCTCCATCCACTGCCAGCGCGGGGCATCCAGCGCCGCTTGCGGATTGAGGTGGAAATCGATCGTGTTCATGACTACCTGCACATGACCTTGAGGCTGCATGAAGCCACCCATTACACCGAACGGACCGACTGCTTTTCCGTCTTTGGTCAAAAAGCCCGGAATAATCGTGTGGAACGTCCGCTTGCCCGGCTCCAGGCAATTGTCGTGGCCTGGATCGAGCGAAAAGTTGTGCCCGCGATTTTGCATGGCGATCCCGGTTCCTGGCACGACGACTCCCGAGCCGAAGCCCATGTAGTTGCTCTGGATGAACGACACCATGTTGCCTTCGCCATCGGCTGTTGCCAAATAAACCGTTCCGCTCGACTTCGGCTGCCCCGGCTCTGGCGTCAACGCCTCGTCGCCGATCAGCGCGCGGCGCTCCTCTGCGTACTCCTCGGACAGCAAGTCTTTGACTGCGACCTTCATTTTGCTTTCCTCTGTGATGTATTTCAACCCATCCGCAAACGCCAGCTTCATCGCTTCGATCTGCTTGTGATACGTCTCTGTTGTGTCTTTTGCGGCAAAATCATAGCCTTTCAAAATGTTCAGCGCCATCAGCCCGATCATTCCCTGACCGTTCGGCGGGATTTCCCACACGTCGTAACCGCGGTAATTGACGCCTACTGGCTGTACCCATTCCGGCTCGAATGCCGCCAGGTCTTCTTTGCGCAAATAGCCGCCGCACTCGCGGGAAAAGGCGTCGATTTTGTCGGCAAGCGCGCCGCGATAGAAGCTCTCCCCGTTTGTCTCCGCGATCTCGCGCAAAGTAGCGGCATGCCCTGGCGATTTCCAGATGTCGCCCGCTTTTGGCACCTTGCCCTCTGGCGCAAAAGTGGAGAACCAGTGCGCAAATTCTTCGCCTTTGCACAACTGCGAAAACTTTTTGTACGCTGCGTTCCAGTAATGAGCGAGCGTTGGCGAAAGCGGGTAGCCATTCTCCGCGTAATCGATGGCAGGCTGCAACACTTCCGTCAACGGCAGCTTGCCGAAGCGCTTGGACAGGGCTGCCCAGGCTGCCGGAGCACCTGGCACAGTCACTGGCGTCCAGCCGTATGTCGGCATTTCTTCCAGACCTTTTGCCTTCAGCGCATCGATCGAAATCGCTTGCGGAGCTGGCCCGCTCGCATTCAGACCGTGCAGCTCATCCTTGATCCAGACCAGCGCGAACGCATCGCCGCCGATCCCGTTGGACGTCGGCTCCACGACAGTCAGGCATGCCGCCGTCGCAATCGCCGCATCTACCGCATTGCCGCCCTTTTTCAAAATATCAAGACCTGCCTGTGCCGCCAGCGGTTGCGAGGTTGCGACCATACCGTTTCTCGCAAAGGTGGTCACACGTTTTGAAGCGTACGGGTATTCCATTGCATCGTAGTTAACCATGGTTTATGCCTCCTTGATGTAGTTATCGTTGCTTGCTCGTTAGCCGATAAAGATGTACCCATACACCATCGCTGCTACCATGACAAAAGCAGGATGCACCTTCCACGTTTCCAGCAGCAGATAAGACGCAACGGTCAAAATGCCCGTCTGTATCCAGCCGATCCCTTCGACTGCCCCCAGCAAAAACTGATACGTCATCGTTCCCAGCAAAACAGTCACGACAGGGCGAACCGATTGCGTCATCGCTTTCACCTGCGGTGCGTTGCGGAACAAGTTAATGAATTGAAGCAGCAAAATCATCGCGATGGCAGTAGGCGCAACCGTAGCGAGCAGAGCGACAGTCGCTCCCGGCACACCTGCCACCTGATAGCCGATGTAGCCTGCCAGCTTGGTCGCGATTGGACTTGGCAGCGCATTGCCTACCGCCAGCACTTCCCCGAACTCCTTTATGGACATCCAGTGGTAATGATCGACGACCTCGTTTTGAATGAGCGGGATGCTCGGCGGCCCTCCGCCGTACCCCAATATGTTAGAGATAAAAAAAGCCCAAAACAGTTGCAGATAAATCATGCCGCTCCCTCCTTGCCGTCCTGCTTCTTGCGCTTGCGGACAGACCAGGTCGAGTATGCGAACGAGACAAGCAGCGCAATGCCCACGACAATGCCCGGATGCCAGTCAAGGAAAAGCAGCGCTACAAGCGACAGACCGAGCGAGATGCTCACGCCTGTTTTGCTCGCTGCTCCCTTCCAGCCTTTTGCGAGAAACTCCCACGTCAGCACGCCTGTCATGACGGCAATCACCGGGCCGATCGCCTGAATCATGCCGTAGACGCCAGGCGCGTCCTTCCATTGATAGATCACCTGCAAAAGTCCAATCATGACGAGCACGATCGGCATGACCACGGCGATATTTGCCACCAGTGCGCCCATCCAGCCTTTTACCCGATAGCCGATGAAAGCCGCCAGCTTGGTGGCAATCGGCCCGGGCAGCGCGTTGGCGAGCGCCAAATTGTCCGAGAAATCTTCATCCGATACCCATTTATACTTTTTCACGCACTCGGTATAAAACAGGGGAACCATCGTCGGTCCTCCCCCGAAACCAAATATCCCGATGCGGAAAAAGGCGAGAAACAAATGCCAGTAAACCATGTTCGTACCTCCATCCCTTGCCTTAGCGGAGCACCTCTCCCGATTGCACCAGATGACAGGATACCAGTTGGCCCCCGCCGATGTCTGACAGACTGGGCGTTTGCGAGCGGCAAATGTCTGTTGCATACGGGCAGCGCGGGTGAAACGTGCAGCCGCTTGGCGGATTCGCCGGGCTTGGCAAATCCCCCGTCAACAAAATCCGTTCGCGCTTTTGCCGCGGCTTCGCCACCGGAACAGCCGAGAGCAGCGCCCGTGTGTACGGGTGGCTCGGATTCTCGAACAGCGTCCGCTTGTCGGCGATTTCCACCACACGCCCCAAATACATCACCGCAATCCGGTCGCACAAATGTTTGACTACCGACAAGTCATGCGAGATGAACATCAACGTCAAATTAAATTCCTTTTTTAAATCCTTCAGCAAGTTCAGCACCTGCGACTGAATCGATACATCCAGGGCAGAAACAGGCTCATCCGCGATAATCAGCTTTGGCTTGACCACGAGCGCGCGGGCAATCCCGATCCGTTGCCGTTGCCCCCCGGAAAAGTCGTGCGGGTGACGGTTCAGATGCTCTTTTCGCAAGCCGACGATTTGAATGATGTCTTCAATGATCTTTTCCCGTTCCGGCTTCGTCCCGATGTTGTGCACCATGAGCGATTCCAGCAAAATCTGCTTGATCGTCATGCGCGGGTTCAGCGAAGCGTACGGGTCCTGGAAGATCATTTGCAAATCTTTGCGCATCAGGCGCATTTCTTCTTTGGGCAGCTTCGCTAAATCTTTCCCGTCAAACCAGACTTCCCCTGCCGTCGGCTCCAAAAGGCGCAAGATCGTTCGACCCGTCGTCGATTTTCCGCAGCCCGACTCGCCTACAATCCCGAGCGTCTCTCCGGGGTAGACAGTCAAGTCGATGCCATCCACTGCCTTGACGTGTCCGACCGTTCGTTTCAAAAAGCCGCCCTTGATCGGAAAATGCTGCTGAAGTCCTTTTACTTCCAATAGAGGTGTCGTCATTGTTGCTCTCCCTCCTCTGCATACAGCCAGCAACGGCATTTTGTCCCGTTCAGTTGCAACAGTTCCGGCGGCTTTTCGTTGCAGATCGGCATTGCCCTGGAGCAGCGCGGCGCAAAACGGCAGCCAGTCGGCATCTGATGCGGCAAAGGAACTGCCCCTGGGATGGTTTCCAAATATTCGCGTTCCTCGTCCAGCTCCGGTATGGAGTTCATCAGGCCAATCGTATACGGATGCTTCGGGCTTTCAAACAAAGTATCCACATCTGTTTCCTCGACGACCTGCCCAGCGTACATGACGATGACACGGTCGCACATCTCGGCTACTACGCCCAGATCGTGCGTGATCAGCATGATCGAGGTTCCCGTTTTTTCTTTCAGGTCACGCATCAAGTCGAGAATTTGCGCCTGAATCGTCACATCTAGCGCCGTCGTCGGTTCGTCGGCAATGATCAGCTTCGGATCGCAGGACATCGCCATCGCGATCATGACCCGCTGCCGCATTCCGCCCGAGAGCTGATGCGGAAATTCTCCGTATATCTCTTCTGCGCGAGGCATGCCGACTGCCTTGAGCATGGCGATTGCCCGCTCTTTTGCCTGCGCTTTTGTCACTTGTCGATGCAGCATGACGGCTTCCTCAATTTGTCTGCCTACCGTATGCAGCGGATTGAGCGAAGTCATCGGCTCCTGAAAAATCATCGCAATCTCGTTGCCGCGCACAGCCTGCATTTCTTTTTCCGACAGCCCCAGCACGTCTTTTCCGTGAAAGCGAATCGTTCCGCTCGTATTTCCGTTGGGTGGCAAAAGCCGCATGATCGACAGGCTGGTTACGCTCTTGCCACAGCCTGATTCGCCTACGACACCGAGTGTTTCACCAGCACGGATGGAGAAGTCGACGCCGTCAACTACACTGACGACACCGCTGTCCGTGCGAAACCGGGTTCTCAGTTGTTCGACTTCCAAGATGGTCGTCATCTGCTCCACTCCTTTTCCCTGCGTAGGGCTTTTGATTATTTACGTGAGCGCGGGTCCAGCACCTGCTGCAATCCATCTCCCAGCAAGTTGAAGCCCAGCACGACTAAAAAGATCGCGATGCCCGGATAAAACGTCGCGTACGGTGCGACAGACATCAACGTTTGCGCCTGGTTCAGCATGCTGCCCCACGACGGCGTCGGCGGCTGCACACCCAATCCCAGATAGGAAAGCGAAGCCTCGGCGATAATGCCTGATGCCATGGCGAGCGTCGCCTGAATCACAATCGGGTTGAGCGCATTGGGCAGGATATGGCGGAAAATGATGCGCGCATCTTTTACCCCGACCGAACGCGCCGCTTGAATATATTCCATGTTGCGCAAAGACAGAACCTGACCTCGGGTAATCCGGATGAAGGCAGGCGCAAAGCCGATGCCGATCGCAAGCATGGCGTTGCCAAAACCGGAACCAAGCACCGCCGAGATCGCGAGCGCCAAAATCAAAAACGGAAAAGCCTGCATCGCATCGACGCTCCGCATGACTACCCACTCATCCCAAAAGCCTCGGTAATATCCTGACAGCAAACCGATCGGCACGCCAATCAGCATGGCAATTCCAACAGATATCAGCGCAGCCTGGATGGAAATTCGCGCACCGTAGACGACGCGGGAGAAAATATCCCGACCGAGGTCGTCTGTCCCAAACAAATGCTCACCGTCCGGCTGCATCATCACTTTGTTGTAATCTTGTGCATTCGGGTCAAACGGAGCGATCTGTGGTGCGAAGATGGCTACCAGAATGAGCACAAGAATAATGACTGCTCCGATGACGCCAAGACCATTTCGGAGGAATTTGCGTGCGGTTTTCATCACTCACCCGCTCCTTTCCCAGCTTTGATGCGCGGATCGATCACCGCGTACAACATATCGACAGCCAGGTTGACCATGACTACCAGCACCGCAGAGACGAGAATCGCTCCCTGTACCGTCACATAGTCCCGCTTGAACACGGATTCGACGATCAGACGGCCGAAGCCGGGAATGGAAAAGATCGACTCGGTAATGACCAATCCGCCCAAAAGACCCGCGATCATCAATCCGGAAGTCGTGACCACTGGCACCATGGCGTTGCGCAGCGCATGGCCCAAAATCGTCCGTGCTTCATTCAAGCCTTTTGCTTTTGCCGTCCGAATGAAGTCCATGCTGACCACATCGAGCAAGGAAGAGCGCAGCATCCGCATCAGGACCGCAGACTCCCTCAGCCCTGTCGCCAAACAGGGGAGAATCATCGCCAGCAAATTTTGCGTCGGATTTTCCAGAAACGGAACATAGCCGGAGGCAGGCAGCCACTGGTTGTTGACCGCAAAAAAGATAATCATCATCATTGCCAGCCAAAAGCTCGGGATGCTCATTCCGCCCAGCGCTGTAAAGGTGCTCGTGTAATCAACCCACGTACCGCGGCGCACAGCCGCCAGAATCCCGGCCGGAAACGCAATCAGGATGGCGACGAGAAACGTTCCGATCGTCAGCTCCACTGTTGCGGGTAGCCTTTGCATTATTAGTTCAGAGACCGGCACCCGGTCCGTAATCGAGATTCCCAAATCGCCCTGCAACACTTTTCCCAGCCAGGAAAAATATTGCACTACGATCGGCTGGTCCAAACCCAGCTCTGTTCGCAGTGCCTGATAGGCTTCCGGTGTCGCTTCCTGTCCTAAAATGACCCGGGCAGGATCGCCCGGGATCATGTGGATCAAAGAAAAAGTCATAATGGACACCAGCAGGAGAATCGGGATTGTCAGCAGCAGACGCCTGACCACGAACATCATGACAATTCCTCCTTGCTCTTGCCTTTATAGTGTTTCGCTTGCCTTATTGCTTGTCCAAAGTCGCGGTACGGATCAAGCCATCCGGTACATAGTTGAAGCCCGTTACTTTTTTGTTCATGCCAATCAATACGTATTGGTGGTACAAGTACACGTACCCCGCTTCATCCTGCAACAGTTTCGCTGCTTCATCGTACAAGGCTTTGCGCTTCGCTTCGTCCATTTCCCCGCGTGCCGCTACAACCAGCTCGTCCAGCTTCGGAATGGAAATGCGGCCGTTGTTGTTGGAAGTGCCGGTTACGACGAAGTCATGCAAGTTTTGGTCAGGGTCCTGACGACCGGACCAGCCCAGTTGCAAAGCGTCAAATTCGCCTTTGTCGCCTGTTTCAATCAGCTGTCCGTACTCCAGCTTCTCCAGTGTCATGTTGATGTTGTACTGCTTCAGCATGCTTTGCAGCACAGCTCCCAGCTGCTCGTTTTCCGGAGAAGTCGCGATATACAGTTTGAAGTCAAATCCGCCTGGCTTGCCGCCTTTTGCCAGCAAGTCCTTGATTTCATCCGCATTTGGCGCTGTTGGTGTGTTCAACTGTTCGTTGTAAGCGAGATTTCCTTTGGTAAACGCTGTACGCGCAGGCGCCGCATAGCCGTTGTACAGTACCTTCACGACCGCTTCCCGCTCAATGGCGCGGTCTACAGCCTGACGCAAAAACTTGTTGTCAAACGGCGGGCGGGAGTTGTTCAAGTAAATTCCTTGGAAGCCCATTCCCGACTCGGCGATCAGTTGCAGATTCGTATCGCCTTTCACGACAGGGATTTCTTTCACAGGCGTATCATCGATGATGTCCAGCGTGCCGGAGCGCAAGTTTTGCACCTTGGCTGTGCCGTTCGTGAACACTTTGTAGTTCACTTCGTCGACTTTTACCGCGCCGTTCCAGTAGTTCTCGTTTTTCTTCAGCGTCACGTGGTCGCCTTTTACCTGTTCAACAAAAGTGAACGGCCCGGTTCCGACTGGATGGTTGAGATATTGTTCGCCATGCTCCTTGACTGCTTTCGGCGAGACGATGATGCCAGAACGGTCAGTCAACACGGAGAGGAACGGAGCAAACGGCTCTTTCAATTGAATTTTCACCGTGCTTTTATCGACAACCGACACGGATTCAACGAATTTCAGCTCCCCTTTGCGGCGGGATTTTTCTCCGCTGATGTTGCGATCGAAGTTGAATTTGACGGCATCCGCATCAAAATCCGTACCGTCGTGGAACTTCACGCCTTGCTTGAGCTTGAGTGTATAAGTCTTGCCATCCGGCGTGACTTCGTACGATTCAGCCAGCATCGGCACAATCTTGCCTTGCGCATCGATATCGAACAGCTTGTCGTAAAGACTCGCGTATACTTGGCGATCATAAAGCGATGTGGAGATGCTCGGGTCCATCGATGGCGGATCTGCCTTCAGCCCGATATTGATTACTTTTTTGCCAGCAGCAGGTGCTGTTGCTGTTTTTCCGCTATCAGCCGTTCCTGCTCCGCTTCCTCCTCCACAGCCTGTTACCAATAAAACCGTCCCCAGCACGGCACCGAGCATCGCTTTGCTCATTTTGGTCGAAAACATAAGATGACCCCTTCTCTCTTTTTTTCTGTGATAAACATGACGACTTTTTCAAGACAATCCCAGCGGCTCATTCGTCCGATGGCATTCCCCCTTCCAAGGTTCCCGCTTTGTTTTAGCGGACGAAGTTGTACTTGGATTTCAAAATTTTCAGCTCATTGATGACGTTTGTCCGCAAAATTCCCGGGACTTTGTACAGCTTTTTCATCAAAAATTCCGACAATTCTTCGTAGCTTCTTACCAAGACCTGCGTGAACAGCTGATAGTCACCGGAGGTCAATACGATCAGGCGAATTTCCACCATCTCGTTCAGCGCGGCGACGACTTCGTCGAGCTTTTCCGCTTCGACCGCTACTTGAATGATCGCCTGAACATGCAGGCCTGCCTTGACTGGATTGACGATGCCAACCAGACTCAACGTTCCTTCGTCTTGCAGCTGCTGCACGCGCATGCGAATCGTTTTTTCGGTCACCCCGAGATCTTTGGCGATTTGGGTAAAAGGCAGGCGAGCATTTTCTTGCAGAGCGCGGATGATCCCATAATCTGTATCGTCAAGCTCCGGGTACAGGGAACGCCGGAATTTCTCCTCCATATAACCACTCCTTTATTCGTCTTACTTATCCATTTTTTAACCTTATAGCGGTTGTAAATTAAAAATTACAGTCGAATTACGTAACGATTGTTGTTACTATAATACGAATTACGGCACGATGCAACCCTTTATTCAGAAAATTTCTTTTTGAAAGCATTTTCATTTTTTTATTTTCCTTTATCATATTTCGCGTATTCATAAAATCGAGTAGGAGGGGGCGAC
>NZ_DOTK01000076.1:0-89001 GCF_003521185.1 Brevibacillus sp. | reverse complement strand
CACTTGGCTTGACAATCCGTCTTATAAAAAGGGCTGTTGTGCTTGTGCAGTGATAATCCAGTTTTAGACAGATGAATAAAGGAATAGACTGGATGATAAAGTTGTAACACTAAGCTCGCAATGCAAGCTTGCAGACTTTGGGACTGGCAGAATTTTTGGCAAAGGTGCGGAGCAGGTTGGATATATCTTTTGTACGTCCTGAATAACTGAACGTTCTGCGAAATTGCTAGGAAGCATATTCGCAGGGGGAGTTGGTAAGAAACGATTAAAGGAAAACTTTATCTGAAAAATATAAATAGCACAAAAGGCGGTAATGTATGAACACGCTAACCAAAGAAACGGTAGATGAATTGTTGGCAGCAATGGACGCTTATAAAGAAATTGCGCAAGAACTCATGGATAAATTAATATTGGAAACAAACCAGCCTGAAAAATCAGAGATAATAAAAGGAAGTTACTACTTAATTTCAAATGCGGAATTACTAAACGGTGAAGAACATTTAAGCGGTAATTGGTACTTTGATGTTCATGGAGAGCATTGCATGTTTGAAAACTTAGATACCGGACAAAAATTGGAAGTTTCCCTCGGGAATAAAGACGATATTGGAAATGTTGATCCTTACTTTTTTTATGACTTCTTGAAAACAACTGAGGATTTTAAACACTTAATTCAATATTTTGCAAACCCGTTTGGTGATATGTTGAGTTTTTTTGAGGCATTAGAAAAGCGAAAAATACTTGTACATATTCACGGTGTTGAATACAGAAAGATTCTTCAGAATGAAAAATAATTTTGTTCGTTGATGAGCGCTTCTACGGAGAAGCAAAAGAAATTCGGCGGGGGACGAAAAGGTTTTCACCGAACACGAAGGTATATTGTTTCCCGACGCTATGGGGGGATGGGTGCAACCGGAGAAGCCATGAGAATGCTGCAGCAGTCACTGATCTATTAACCATGATGTAAGATTGCTCTCTATTTGGACTATGTAGAAGGGCTAGTCATCTGGTGAGTTGAATACCAGGAAGAAATCCGGCGAAGACTGATTATTCATCACATGAAAAAGAAGGATAAAAATCACAACGATTTTCATCCTTCTTTTTGCTATTTTAATGATTTTTAACGACTTCCTGTCCCCGCACATTCCACGTCAGCGCAAAAACAAGCGCAGCCACTACGCACGAAGCTGTCAGCAACATAAACCCTGCATCCCAGCCGGAGGCGTCAACGATAACCCCCATCAATGCATTTGCGGAGACCGTACCGCCAAGGTAACCAAACAGACCCGTCAGCCCTGCCGCGGTTCCAGCGGCCTTTTTCGGAACAAAATCAAGGGCTTGCAAACCAATCAGCATGACTGGACCGTAAATCAGGAACCCGATCGCGATCAGGCAAATCATATCGACTAAGGAATTTCCAGCTGGGTTGAACCAGTAGACCAGAACAGCGATCAATACGCCGAGCATAAAGACAAACCCTGCGGGTCCACGGCGGCCCTTGAACAATTTATCGGACAGCCAGCCGCACAGGAGCGTTCCCGGAATGCCTGCCCATTCGTATAGGAAGTAAGCAACGCTCGACTTGTTCATATCAAAGCCTTTTTCCTCGCTCAAATAGGTTGGCGCCCAGTCCAGAACGCCGTAACGGACGAAATAGACGAAGATGTTGCAACTGCGATGGCCCAAACCCATTTGTTGTTCAACACATATTTGAAAAGGATTTCTTTTGTGGAAAATTCTGTTTCAAACGTTTTCTTCGTCTTGGTTGGATAGTCATTGCGATATTCTTCGATAGGCGGCAGGCCGACTGACTGCGGAGTATCGCGAATTAAGAAATACGTAATGAATGCAAAGACAATGGCAACCAGAGCAGGCAGGATAAATACGCCTTCATACCCGGAACCGATATTACCCGAAAGCCCGGTGAACATCGCTGCACCTGCAACAGCAAGGGGGGCCATCAAGCCTCCGCCAACGTTATGGGCAACATTCCAAATCGCTGTTTTGCCTCCTCTTTCACTTACACTAAACCAGTGTACGAGGACACGTCCAGATGGAGGCCAGCCCATTCCCTGGAACCAACCGTTCAGGAATAGCATTACAAACATAATCGTGACGGATGAGGTGAAGTAAGGGACAACGCCCATCAGCAAACTGATAAGTGCAGAAAGAATCAAACCGGCGGGTAAGAACATTCGCGGGTTGCTTCGGTCTGAAAAAATGGCCATTACAAACTTGCTGATCCCGTAGGAAATCGAAATGGCAGATAAGGCAAAACCAAGCTCTGATTTTGTAAATCCTTCTTCAATCAAATAAGGCATGGCGAGCGAGAAGTTTTTGCGGATGAGATAGTACGCCGCATAACCAATGAAGATTCCTAAAAACACCTGAAGCCTGAGCTTTTTATACTCAGAATCAATTTGTTCGTCAGGCAATCTGTCAATAGGCGGTGCTGGCCTAAACAGTTTGAGCATCGTATTCCTCCCCTAAAGTAATTTCTAACAAAGATGACGATACACGCAAAAAAACCCATACTTTAATGGCGCTTTCAAAAATGAAAGTGCCAGAAAGTATGAGTCTCCGAGTCTCCATCAAAGTTAACTTGTCATTAAATATATTCTATTATTCAGTGAAAACGTTGTCAATGAAGTTATTTTGGGGGGATTAGCTGTGCCGATTCCTAACCCGAAGAAGAGAGCGGGTAATCCTTCGCGGCGAAATCCCGTCTCCCTTGAATCTGCCATCAGGCTGCGTTTTTCAAACCAGATGTCTGTTTGTGAAGGCAGTTTGCAAAGAGCTGACTCCCGTTAAACAAGAAGCAGCTCCCAACCATTGTGTAGCCTGCCATTTATACGAAAGCGGAGAGCGTTAGCCTCGTTAGCCTACACAGCTAACGCTTTTCCGACTTTCTACGCGAAAATAAACCGAACTGGCAGCAGAGGGGGTGGCTCTCTCGATAACAAAAAAGTTGCCACTCCCCCTCAAAATTGATATTTTATATATGCATGCGCACGCAAATAAAATCAAACACGGATTCTATAAGGAGCCACCCCATGAACTACTTTCTCAATCAGCAAAAAATCAAACAAATATGCGGCGATATCTCGTTTAAAAAAGGGAAGAGGTACTTTGCAGAAAAGCGGGTAAAGCTCATCCATTACCATCCCGGCCAGTCGATTTTCCGGGCGACTGTAAATAGCGGAGCGCTGTTCGACGTCACGATTAAAAAGGACAATAACGGATACATCTACGCGGAGTGCACCTGCCCGAGACTCTCTTCTTACCACAAAAGCTGCCAGCACGTTGCGGCTGTTCTCCTCTGCTTGCACGATATACAGGTCAATGGCTTACCTACCCAGCAAGTTTCTCCGCGCCAGACTCCTTCGCCATTATCAGCTGCAAAAAGGATCGAGCACCCGGAACCTACGCCGGCACGCAGCTTGGCAGGGGATTTAGGCATCGACGACCTGGCAAAAGGAAAAGCAAATACTCGTTTCAAAGGCAAGCTGTTCCTGGACAGAATCAAAAACAGGCTGCTGGCGGGTTTGGAGTTTCACTATGATGCGATCGTCATGAATCCATTGGAAGCCATGCATGACGACATCCCAACCGAAGCACGCCTCAGCCAACTGGGAGAGAAGGAGCAGGAAATTCTTCGGCTAATGAAAGAGAGCCTCGGCACGCGAACGGAGAGCGGCTATTATTGGAGCAACGATGAAGAGGAGTACCATTTTTTGGTCCATATGGTTTCGCAGCTGCAATCGCATGTAGAAATCCATGCCACAACAGCGGTGCGGGACCGCATATGTAAAGCAGATACGCGGCCAACCGTCAGGGTGGAGGTCGACGAGCGCACCGATTGGCTCATCTTTCAGTTTGATATGCGGGGAGTTCCGGAAGTAGAGATTCGCGAAGTATTGCTGAGCTTGAGTGAAAAAAGGAAGTTTTACCGACTGCGGGATGGCCGCTTGCTGTCTTTGGAGGCAAAGCAGTTTGCAGATGTGGGCATGTTGCTTGAACAGCTGAACAGGGGCAAAGCGCAGGTCGTGGAGGGCAAAATTCGTGTCCCGTTTGTTTTTGGTCTACAGCAAATGGCACAGACACCAGAGAGTATCCTGACGAAAGGAAGCTCTTTTCAACAGTGGGTGGAGGAACTGAAAAACCCGGGGAAGTCCGACTTTCCCCTTCCCCCGCAGCTTGCGCCCATTTTGAAAAGCTATCAACAAGAGGGGTTCCAATGGTTGAAGCGTTTAGCCCAAAATAACTGCGGCGGGATTCTTGCGGATGATATGGGGCTGGGGAAAACGCTGCAAAGCTTGGCCTTCATCGCCGCAGAGCTATCGGAGATCAGGGCGCAGGGCAAACCAGTTCTGGTCGTAGCGCCTTCCTCGCTTATGTACAATTGGCTGCACGAGTTTGCCAGGTTCACACCGGAAGTACGTGTTACGGTTGTGGATGGTCTTCATCAAGAAAGAAAAGCGGCGCTGGAGCGGGCCAGTGAGACAGACGTTTTCATCACGTCGTATCCGTTATTGCGAATGGACAGTCATTTCTATCAAAAAAGGGTGTTTCATACGCTGTTTCTCGATGAGGCACAAGCTTTTAAAAACGCCGATTCGCTGACGGCAAAGGCGCTCCAAAAACTCCAGGCCGCCAATCGCTTTGCGCTGACAGGCACGCCGATTGAAAATAACATCGAGGATGTCTGGGCGATTTTCCACGTTGTTTTTCCGGGGTTAATGCCGGATCGCCAAGTTTTTCATGAGCTTTCGCGCGAAAAAATAGCACAGCTGATCGCGCCGTTCATGCTTCGCCGGATGAAGGCAGAAGTGCTCAGAGAGCTGCCAAGCAAAATGGAAACCATACTGACCTCCGACTTGCTGCCTGAACAAAAAAAGCTGTACGCCGCTTACTTGGCGAGGCTCAAGCATGTTTCCCTGAAGCATGTCGGCAAGGATACTTTTCAGGAAAATCAGATGAAAATCTTGGCTGGCTTGACGAGGTTGCGCCAGCTTTGCTGTCATCCGGGTTTGTTTTTGGAAGGGTATGCAGGAGGCTCGGCGAAGCTTGCGCAGCTCGGCAAACTGGTGGTGGAGTATCGGCAGCAAGGCAAGAGAATGCTCATCTTTTCGCAATTCACGGAGATGCTTGCGATCATTAGCAAGGAATTGAGTCACAAGGAATGCAGCCACTTCTACCTGGACGGTAATACAGCCGCCAAGGAGCGGGTACAGCTTTGCGATCGGTTTAACAAGGGAGAGAGGGAAGTGTTTCTCATTTCGCTAAAAGCGGGAGGGACAGGCTTGAATCTCACAGGGGCAGACACGGTTATCCTGTACGACCTCTGGTGGAATCCGGCTGTGGAACAGCAGGCAGCCGATCGCGCGTATCGCTTGGGGCAAAAGAAAGACGTTCAAGTCATCAAGCTGATCGCGCAAGGAACGATTGAAGAGAGAATACATGAGTTGCAAACCAGTAAACAAAAGCTTTTTCAAGAGGTTATTCAACCGGGGGAAAATCAATCGTGGAAGCTTACGGAGGAGGGGATTCGAGACATTTTGGAGATAAGATAGAGGGAGCTGGCTTTTTGGAAGGCGGGGTAGACACGTCAAAAAACCTGTAACAGCGTTTTTTTGCTGTTGCAGGTTCTTGAGGTTTGACGGTCTATTTCAAGCACGAGCGTGGAGGCGGGGGTTATTGAAAATAAGCTGCGCGCAAATCTTCGGCGACCAGCGTTGGCTCTTCCCATTCCAGGAAATGCCCTCCGCAATCAAGCTGGACCCAGCGTGCGATATTCGTGCTGCGGGCCGCCCATTCGCGTGGCATTAAAAACATGTCGGAGCCGGCCATCAGCATGCAAGTAGGGACTTTTACATCCAGATGGAAGCTGTTGCTGCGCGTACACTCTGCATACAACCGGATCGAGGAAGCGATCGTCTGGGTCACCCAATACACTGTCAAATTCGTCAAAAGCCGATCCCGTCCATAGCGGTTGACGAAATCATCGGGGCGGTCTGTCCAGGCATGGAATTTTTCCAAAACCCAGGAAGCCAGACCTGCCGGAGAGTCGTTCAAGGACACGGCAACCGTTTGCGGCTTCGTCGCTTGCAGCAATGCGTACGCCCACTCCGATTTCATCCAGGCGGCGGAGTTGGCGATAAATTCTGCCTCGGCTGGCGTGATATCGTCAGGAACCTCCGCGACGAGGAGATTCGTACCCGAGAAGTGCAGGCCGATGAGCTGCTCTGGATATTTGTGAGCGAGGTGCATGAGCACACCTTGTCCCATGTCGCTGCCTCTCCCGATATAGCGCTCGTAGCCCAACACCTTCGTCATCAGAGTGGAGAAAATGTCAGCCATGTAGGCGATATCCATGCCGGATTGACTTGGCCGACCAGAGAAGCCGTAGCCAGGCAAGGAAGGGATGATGACATCAAAATCTTGATCTGCCTGTCCGCCATAAGCGGCCGGATCAGCCAGGAGCGGGGCAATCTCCGCCATTTGCACAAACGAGCTGGGCCAGCCGTGGAGCATCAGGAGCGGCTTGGCCGAAGGACTTTTTCCGCGGAGGTGGATGAAGTGGATCTCGATACCGTCAATCGTTGTCGTATAGTGCGGCAGCTCATTCAAGGCTTGCTCCTGTTTGCGCCAGTCAAAGCCATCGCTCCAATAGGCGACGAGATCGCGCAAGACGACATCGTCAGTGCCGTAGCTCCATCCTGTATGTTCGATTCGGTCGGGCCAGCGTGTCTGTTTGAGCCGATCGGACAAATCATCGATGATTTGCTGATCGACCGAGATTTGGAAAGGACGGGGAGCGGTATAGGATAGAGGGCGACTGTTCATTGGTTTATTCTCCTTGTAGAAAAGCAAGATACAAGCTGCTTTTTTATTTGCGTGCGCACGCACATATAATATAACAAGTTGCTTTTTGTTCGTCAACGCTCATGAAAAAGCAGCATGTTCATGAAATCGTGATCGAGATGTTTTTCTTGTTCATCCCATTACGGATAATAGCGGTGATGTCCGGCAAGATTCCTTGATAATCGGCTCTTCCCTGGTCGGAGAGGCGAACCAATGAGCTGCGGCGATCGGTTTCATTTAAACGGCGTTCCACAGTATGGCAAGTTTCCAGGCGACTGACAAGACGGGAAACCGCGCTGTGGCTCAGATTGACCATTTTGCTCAGTTGGTCGATGGTAAGTCCCGCGCCAGTGTCGTCGTTGAGCACAGTGATGACCATAAACTCACTGACGGTTAAATCGTAGTTGGATTTAAGGAATTTTTCCAATTGCTGATTGAGGGTTACGTACAACTGATCGAGAGCCATCCACGTTTGCAAAGCATCTTCCATGTTCCAAAACCACCTTTTGCAGCCTAAAGATATATTGATTTTACTGTATCTCTCCTGCACGTTCAAATTGTAAAAATATCTTCACTCGCTATGAACGAAAAAAGGATAGGTTTTTACATTTCTTTGACAAGAAAATACGAAGCTGCTGCCATAATGAATGAAGGAAAAAATGGGGGAGGAACGTATGGCTTATTCCATTTTGCTTGCAGAGGATGATCCGTCTATCGCCGAGCTGCTTCAGCTGGCGTTAACTGCTTCCGGCTATCACTGCAAAATCGCAGGGGATGGACACATCGCGAAGCAGCTGTTGGGAGATGGCGGCTACGATTTGGCATTGCTGGATATCATGCTGCCGGGACTGGATGGATACCAGTTGCTGGACATTTGCAAAGAGAAGCACGTACCCGTTATTTTTGTGACTGCCAAAGCGAGTGTGTTGGACAAGGTGCATGGATTGCGGCTGGGGGCTGAGGATTATATTGCAAAGCCGTTTGAACTGTTGGAAGTATTGGCAAGAGTGGAAGTTGCGCTGAGAAGGCGGGTTCAAGAGACAGAAGAGATGCTGCTGATTGGCGACGTGAAAGTAGATTGTATTGGGCGCAAAGTGTACAAAGCGAACGAGCTTATTACTTTGACGCCGAAAGAGTATGAACTGCTGGCGTTTTTGCTGCAAAACCCGAACATTGCCTTTTCCCGTGACAGCCTGCTCAGCCAGGTGTGGGGTTTTGACTTTTATGGAAGTACGCGAACGGTGGATACGCATATTTTGAACCTGCGGACAAAGCTCGGGTTGTCCAGCTACATTCAGACGGTGCACAAAGTTGGTTACCGATTGGAGCTGGCGTGATGTTGCGGACAGACGGACAAATGCCTCTTTGGATACGGATTTATTTGCTGGCATTCGGCTTGAGTGCGGTGATTATTTTGTTTTTTTGCTATCAAATCACGGCTGTCTCAAGTGAGCATAGCATGCAGAGAGAATATAGCCGCTCGCTGGACAGGCATGTGATGTTTGCGAGTGCGATGAAAATGTATGCAGCTTCCATCGAGAAAATGGCGTTCAATCCGGGGTTGCGGCAAGAGCTGTTGACGAGAGCGGCACAAAATTACGGGCGCTACTATACAGATGGCAAAAGCTATATCGCGATGACGAGTCTGGATGGAGAAAAGCTGTACAGCAGTCTTTCCCCAGCGGATGAAAAGATTATGGAACTGGACCCGCCAAAAGACGGCAGGCGGAGCTTCGTGATTCGTCAATCGGGTGAGCACAGCGTCCTGTTTGTATCAGGCTGGATGAGCATAGCAGGCCAGCTCTATCGTCTCGACTATGAAAACGATGTGACCGACATGGTAGCTGGTCAGCAGACTCTCGCTACACAAATCGCCCTGTGGTTTTCAGCGGGAATGATTTTGCTTGCGATCTGTTTGTATGTCCTCATCCGTCATGCGTTAAGGCCGCTCGCCCAGCTGGGTACGCAAGCAAAAGCACTCGCCAGGGGAAACTACGATCCGCGCATTGCAGTGGCTCGCCGGGACGAAATCGGGCAATTGGCGCTAGAGTTCAATCATATGGCCGATGCCGTTCAATCCCACATGGAGCTTCTGCGCAGAGAGGTAAAAGAGCGGGAAACCTTGATTGCCAGCCTTGCCCATGAATTGAAAACGCCGCTCACGTCGATTATGGGCTACGCCAGTTTGCTGGAAAACTATGAACTGGAGCAAGCCGAGAAACAAAAAGCGCTTCGCCTGATTCACTCGGAAAGCAAGCGGCTGGATGACATGTCCAAAAAACTGCTGAATCTGTTCCGGCTGGGCAATGGGCGAGTGGTGCGAAAAGAACAGGTCAGGGTCGCTCAGCTTTTGGAGCACCTCGACATGATCTCGAAGCTGTCGCTTGCGGGCAAAGGGCAGTCATTGGTGATGAAATCCGTCGTGGAGATTGCCTTGGTGGATGAGGAGCTGCTGTACGTTTTGCTGAATAATTTGGTGGAAAATGCCTCGAAAGCGTCGGGTTATCACGAGACGATTTTCCTCAGTGTTTATGCGGAAGGGGAGTTTGTTGTCTTCTGTGTAAGCGATAAGGGCTGCGGCATTCCGGCGGAACATGTAAGCGATGTGTTTCAGCCGTTTTTTGTGTTGGATACTGCCCGGAATCGAAAGTACAGCGGCCACGGATTAGGCTTGTCCCTTTGCAAGGCGATTGCGGAAGCGCACGGGGGGAGTATTTCCATCGTCAGCCGTTTGGGAAAAGGGACGAGTGTCTATATACGAGTGCCGAACGGACAAGTTTTGCAAAACGATGACAGAACGCAGATGGAAGGATGACATGCCGGTGATACGCTAACGGTGTCGAACATCCGGAGGTTCGGCCTCATTTCTTGCAGGGAGGGAATCGTATGGAAACCAGCAAAAAAACAAACAGGAAGTCTCGATTGCTGCTCGGCCTTGCCGCAATCGGCACACTCGCTGTCGCATCCAGTTTTTCCGTGGCGACGTATGCGCAATCTGTGCTGGATGGCAAGATGAATGTGGTCATGACGGAAGCTGCACCACCGAAAGAGCTTGAGGGGAAAGAGACGGTTGCGGATGCTTCCAAACAGCAAAACGAACAAGCCGAGTCCCAAATGGTTTTTCCAACCGCCATGTCCAAAGAGCAAGCCGAGCCGTTTATCAAAGCGGCAACGGAAGCTTTCAAAGCGAGGAAGATCGAGCTGCCCCAGCATGGCTACTGGATTAGCAGCAAATATATCGACAACGAATCAAAAGACGTGCAAATTGACTGGTACCCAAACAGCTTTGACGGTATCGGGCCGATGAACGACATCGAGGGCAAGGTGTATTTCGTCTACTTTACAAAAGCCGATTTGCAAAAAGGGACGGGTGAAATCCAGACTGTGCGCGTGATTGAGCAAGGCGGGATGCCAACTGCCGCCAGTTCCGCAAATTAGCTTATGACAGTGAAGGAAAAGAGTCGCGTATGCGGCTCTTTTTCAGGTGACGCCTGCTCTGTGGAAAAAAGCGGCGTATGCTATACTGGCTGATACGAAAAAACTATTCGGGAGACAGGGTGAGCGCAATGGATGGAGCGATCAAGGAGTTTTTATCTAGCGGTGCAAAGCCGATTTTGTCCAGCGATGATCTGGGGTGGTCGAACATCATGCTTTCCCGGTGGGAGAACATACCGCCTGCCCACCTGTACGACGCTTCCCTCGCCAAAAGGCATGTCATGGCCATACATGGCACACAGGAGCCGCTGAACTTGCAGTTTTTTCAGCACGGCAATCGAACGGAAAAAAAGCTGGCGCCAGGCGATATTCAGTTGTTAGCAGCGGGCGAGAAGTGGTCCTGCCGCTGGACAAGAGCGATCTCTTTTGTGAAGCTTGCGATCGATCCGCTTTTTCTCGACCAGGTTGCCGAAGAGTCGGGGTTTGGGCATACAGACAAATGGCAGCTGGAACAAAAGCCCTTGGTCAGGGACGAAAAGCTGATCGTGCTCACCCGCTGGATGATGGAAGAAGTGCTCAACGGCGGAGCCAGCGGAAAGTTGTACAGCCAATCGCTTGCGACGACGATGGCAGTCCATTTGCTTCGGAACTATACCGCAGACGCCAGAAGTAGTGTGGCATCGTCTACAGCGACAAACGAGCAGGTGACGGCCGCAATCGAATACATGCGCATGAATGTGGAACAGGACATTTCCTTGAAGGAGCTTGCGGTGGTTGCCAATATCAGCCTGTCACAGTTGGTGAGGTTGTTCAAACAGCATACGGGAGTGACACCGCATCAATATTTGATCCGGTTGAGAATGGAACGGGCCAAGCAGCTCATTCGCTGCGGCCACATGAGTTTAAAGGAGGTTGCTGCCCAGAGCGGCTTTGCGGATCAGGTCCATTTTACCAGGCAGTTTAAAAAAGTGACGGGCTTGACCCCGTTGAAATACGCGTCGTCCCGCTGAAAGGAGCGCGATTTTTCACAAAAACTTGCGCATTCTGTTCAATATTTTGCGGCAAAGCTGGCGCTATACTTTGGGGGCAGGTTTGCCAAGAAATGAAAAGGAGTGGAGCAGGAATGAAAGCAGCGGAAATCGTGAGCGAGTTTTTTCAACGGGAGGCTAACCAGGATATACAGGGAATGGGGAGCTTGATGAGCAGCGACATCGTCTATGAGATGCCGTTCGGTCTGCAAGCGGGCCAGATTCAGGGCAAGGAAAAGCTGCTGCAATTGCTTGATCAGTTCATTGGAAAAGAGAACGGAATGTACGCGGCGTGGGAAATCAGCAACATCCGGGTGTACCCGGTTGGCGATGGGAAGACCGAGCTTGTTTTCGCAGAAATGGAGAGCAAAGGGACTGTGAAGCAAAGCGGGTTTGCGTATGCCCAATCGTACGTCAGTCTCGTGCAGGTAAGCGATGGGCAAATTTGTTTGTGGAGAGAATATTTTAATCCGATTCCGCTGCAGCATGCCCTTGCCTCGATTGACGATCACAAGTAGTCGTCTAAACCCGCTGGCAGGAGCGAGGAATGCGTTCCACTTTACCGTGATAGCAGCAGATGCTGGAACGGGAGTTGGGAGTTGACTTCTTCGCAAAACGATAGTAGTATTTAAGAACACCACTACAAACAAACGGGTAAGAAAGGAGGTAGAGCCATGATTGATGAGCTGCGAAAAATCGGATTATCCGATCTGGAAGCAAGATGCTATTTGGCGCTTCATGAGGACCCGAAGATTTCCGGTTATGAGGTCGCCAAAAAAGTATCCGTATCCCGCACGAATGTGTATGCGGCCCTGCGCTCTTTAACGGAAAAGGGCATATGCCGGGTGATCGAAAGCGAGCCTGTGCTCTATGATGCCGTCCCGATTGCACAGCTTGTTCGTCTGCTGAAAACGGAATTTGAACAAACAACGCGTGTGCTTCAGGAGCAATTGAATGCTGTCCCCACTATGCCGCCGTCTTTTTACAGTTGGCAAGGTGACAAAACGATCGAGACGGTCATTCATCGCCTGATTGCGAATGCGGACAAAAGCATTGTCGTAGATATTTGGTCCGAAGATGTGAGCTGGGTGGAAGAGCCGCTTCTGGAAGCGGAAAAGCGCGGGGTTGCTGTTACGCTGATCTCGATCGGGGAATGCAACACGAGCGTAAAAAATGTGATCATTCACCAAAGAAGCGAAGAGTGGAGCTCGGTTCGCACGCGAAAATTTTCGATTTTGTGTGATGTTCATTCCGCTTTGCTTGGCAGCTTTGGGAAAGGCATCAAGCCCACCGCTCTGGAAACAAATCATCCTTCGCTCATTGAGTTGTTGCAAAACACGTTTTACCATGATCTCATCATGGAGCAAGTGGAGCGCGATTTTGGCAAAGAGCTGGAAGCGAAGTACGGGAAGCATTATGAGCGGATCATTGATGCGTACAAGGAATACTTGTAAAACAGTATTCCTCTATTTTTGACCTGCTAATAGTAGTATTTAAAAATACCCCTAAAATAACGGAAAAGGAAGTGCGACTCTGCATGAACACGGCTAATCCGGAGACCGCAAAGGCGATCGATCCAAAGCGCTGGTGGGCGCTGGCTGTTTTATTGCTTGGGACTTTTATGGTGTTGTTGGATTCGTTTATTGTAAACGTAGCGATTCCAACGATTGAAGAACAATTACACGCGAGTACCACACAAATTCAATTCATTGTGGCTGCCTATGTGCTTTCTTATGCTGTGTTGCTGATTACTGGCGCTCGTCTGGGGGATTGGCTGGGACGCAAAAAGCTGTTCATTGTCGGTATGATTATATTTACCGTGGCTTCTGCCTTATGTGGATTTTCGACAAGCGCAGGATTTTTGATTTTTTCACGTGTCATTCAAGGGGTTGGCGCCGCGCTTTTGATCCCCCAAGTGCTGGCTATTATTCAGGTGATCTTTCCGCCCGAGGAAAAAGGAAAGGCGATTGGTTTTTACGGTGCAGTCAGCGGGCTTGGCTTGATCGCGGGACAAATGATCGGTGGCGCACTGCTCCATTTTGATATCGGAGGGCTCGGTTGGAGTTCCGTGTTTTTTATTAACATTCCTTTTGGTATTTTGGCTGTTTTGCTCATCATTCCATTGATCAAGGAAACAAAATCGGCAGGAAAGCAAAAAATTGACGCGCTCGGCATCTTCATTTTGACGGGCAGCTTGCTGCTGTTGATCTATCCGCTGGTTGTCGGAAGAGAGGCGGGTTGGCCGCTGTGGGTATTCGCAAGCTTTGCGGGAGCGCTCGTTGCTTTCTTCCTGTTTCGCATACACGAAAAGAGAATGGTTGAGCGCGGGGAGAAGCCATTGATTCCTGCAGCGATTTTTCACGAGCGTTCTTTTACTCTGGGTGTCCTTACCATTTTGGCTTATCAAATCGGCAATAGCGGGTTTTTTCTCGTTGTATCCATTACGCTACAGGACGCTTTGTCCCTTTCTGCCATGGATTCGGCGCTGGCGTTCACTCCGATCGGGCTTGGCTTTTTTATCGCATCGTTGCTTGGGCCGAAGTGGGCAAAGAAAAATGCCCATGTGCTGAAAGTGGGGGCAACGGTCTTGATCGCGGGCTATGCGGCAGTCATAGCGGCGTGTTATGCCTTTGCCGCTGAGCTGTACTGGCAGCAGCTCATTTTGCCATTCTTCCTGATCGGCTTGGGACAAGGCTTGGTTGGCGCTCCGCTGATGGGAACGATTATGTCAGGTGTCGGAAGGGAATATGTAGGAGCGGCGTCAGGCATATTGAGCACTTTCATGCAGACAGCCAATGCGCTTGGAGTCGCCGTAATCGGGACCGTATTTTTTGCAGCTCTCTCAGGGCAAGCAGCAGCTGATATGCACCTGCAGCTAAACGCCTTCACCTTGGCGTTAGGATGCAGTATTTTCCTGGCTGTTGTAACGCTGATTCTGATTATTGGCTTGCAATGGAAAAAGTCCGTTCCGCAGCAAGGCGCTATGGCTAAAGCGGGAAAAGGGACGTAAATCTATACGCTGACAAAAACGCTGCATCCCTGTACTCATAGGGGTGCAGCGTCTTTTATTGTTCAGGCATGTGATGCATGCGTTTCCAGACCAAGCCTGGGATTACTTGCTGTTCATTTTTGCTTTGCTCAATTTCTCTTGGATGAGTGCCATTGCCTCGCAGATCTCGTTCACGTCACGATCAGTCAGTCCATCCAACAGTTGCTCGATTTGTTCGTCTGACTGGCTGTGAATGTTATCCAATATCTCTCTCCCTTTTTGTGTTAAAGAAAGGAACGTTTTTCTGCTATCGGTCAGTGAAGTTTTTTTCTCTATGAGTTCTTCTCTCTCAAATTTGCGTAAAATTCGACTCATGTAGCTTCTATCGATCCGAAGCTCTTGCACGAGGTTGTTGGCGATGCATTCCGTTCTCTCGCTGATCTCAAACAATACCCGCGCTTCCGTTAATGTATAATTGGTCTCTAAAATTTGATCATTAAATAAGCCCAGTATCTTCGTATAAAACCGATTGAATTGCCGAATGTCAGAGATGCTTTGCTTATTCATATAGGCTCCTTTTTTAGTTGACTTGGTCCACATTTAAGATTAGTATAATTGTACTTTTAAAATGTGGACTGAGTCAACTTTCGAGGGAGAGAAAGCATATGGTTATCCGCGAAATAAGCAAAGAAGACAATGCGCAAATCAAAAAGATCATTCAAGATTCATTAAAATCGCTTGGGCTAGACATCCCGGGGACAGCTTACTTTGATCCGCAGCTTGACGATCTTCACCAATACTACACTCGCTTGAAAAACAGCCAGTATTGGGTGGTTGAAATCAATGGCGAGGTTGCTGGCGGGATTGGCATAGCGCCGTTTGACGAGCGCGAGAAAATTTGCGAATTGCAAAAGCTATATTTAAGTCCCAAAACGCAAGGTCTGGGGTTTGGGAAACAGTTGATGGAAACAGCTTTGGCATTTGCCGCCGAGCATTATGAAAAATGCTACCTGGAAACACAGCACGAGCTGAAAGCTGCGTGCAGATTGTATGAGAAGTTTGGCTTTACCCTTTTACCTGAGCCGCTACCTGGCTCTGAGCATTCCGCAATGGATGCATGGTATATAAAAGATCTGAAACAAAGTTGAAGAAGCAAAGCTTGTCACCTAATGGGGGAAGCGAGCAAGGAACCGCCGCACGATGAAAAATCGATCGCGGTGGTTCTTTTTTTTCGCGCGTCTTCTGTGCCATCATTGTAGATGGGGGCGATGAAGGATGTTCCAGGATTTCAAGCTCGTCGATGACCGGCCGGTCGTGATCCAAGTAAAAGAATACCTTAAACGTTTGATGATAAAAGGGGCGCTGCAAGTGGATCAGAAGCTGCCGTCCACGCGAGAGATGAGCGGTCTTTTGAAAGTGAGCCGCAATACAGTGATCGCCGCCTATGAAGGCTTGGCGGATGACGGCTTTGCGTATGCAATCCCCGGCAAGGGCAGCTACGTGGCTGCTATAGTGGACCAGTCAGCCACAGATAGTGGAGGAACGGAAGGCCCCGCCAGCTGGCAAGTCGATTGGAAGGCGAAAATGAACGAGTATGCGGTAGCAGCTGTAGAGCTGGACATGATGAAGCAGGGCATACGCGCCCAAAAAGGGACGATCTCGTTTACGAGCATTGCGCCGGATGAGCATTTGTTCGATCTGGGGGATGTAAAGCGGGCGTTTATGGATCGCATGGCGATCGAGGGGCAGGTGCTGCTCAACTACGGCTATGCCAAAGGCTACAAGCCGCTGATGGAATACTTGATGCGCTATATGGAAAACAAAGGCGTGGATATAAGCGGCAAGGACATGTTGATCACAAGCGGGTTTACAGAAGGCTTTGACATGGTGCTGTCCGCTTTGCGGCCTTCCGGGCGTCGCGGTGCGGCCATTTGTGAAAATCCGACCCATCATACGGCGATCAAAAACTTGAAGCTGCACGGATTCGAGATAACTGGCATTCCGCTGGAACGTGACGGCATCGATGTGGAGCGGCTGGAGGCAGTGCTAAAAGCCAATCATTTCGATTTGGCCTACCTGATTCCTTCCTATCACAATCCGACTGGCATCGTCATGTCGCCAGCCAAGCGCAGCGCCGTCATGAATGTCATGAGCCGCTATCAAGTTCCGGTGATCGAGGATGGGTTCAATGAGGAGCTGCGCTACTCGGGAGCGCATGTGTCGCCTTTGATTGCCACAGTGGGAAAAGGGAACGGGGTCATCTACATCGGCAGCTTTTCCAAGGTGCTGTTCCCTGGCCTGCGAGTAGGCTGGGTGCTTGGAGACAGAGCGCTGATCGACACGCTGGAAAGCATCAAGCGCGCACGCACGATTCATACATCCACCATCGATCAAGCGATCTTGTACCAATATTTGCTGAACGGAAATTTTGATAAGTACGTCAAAAAAGCGCGGACGGAATACAAGCGCAAATACGAGCTGACAAAAGCATGCTGTGAAGCGCACCTTCCGGAAGCGCAGCTGTCTGGAGACGGGGGCCTGCACTTGTTTCTTGCTTTCCCGCCAGGCGTTAATACCCGTCAACTGCTGGCAGCTTGCACGGAGCAAGGCGTTATTTTTACGCCGGGAGACAAGTTTTTCATTGCTGAAGGCGAAGGCGTGCATACATTGCGGTTAGGCTTTTCACGGGTAACGGATGAAAATATCGAACGGGGCATTCGCATAATCGGCGAGCAGACGCGCAAATTTTTGCAAGGATAACGATAAAGGAGAGGTGTCACGATGAAAATTGGTGTCATTATGGGCGGGGTTTCCTCGGAGCGTCAGGTTTCTCTGCAAACAGGCCAAGAGATGATCAAACAGTTGGATCGCAGTCGCTACGAGGTCGTTCCCATCGTGATCGATCAGCGGCTGGATTTAATCAGGCAAGTTCAGCAGGCAGGAATTGATGTCGCTCTGTTGGCGCTGCACGGCGAGTATGGGGAGGACGGCACGGTGCAGGGCGCGTTGGAGACGCTGGGCATTCCCTATACAGGCAGCGGGGTCTTGGCTAGCAGTCTGTGCATGAATAAACAACTGAGCAAAATGCTGCTCAAAGCAGCGGGCGTGCACACGCCTGCGGGTCTTTGCTGGCAAGGAATGAACGATTATGACCCGCAGATGGTGGCGCAGCTAGGTTACCCGGTTATTGTGAAGCCGAATACGGGCGGATCGAGCATCGGTGTCCAGCTTGTGCAAAACGAGCAGGAGCTGTTGGCGGCTGTCCAGGGAGCTTGCAGCTTGGGCGAGACGATTTTGATTGAGCCGTATATAAAAGGGACAGAGCTGACCGTTGCGATCTTGGATGGCGAGGTTTTGCCGATTATCGGGATTCGCTCCGCCCATTCGGAGTGGTTCGACTACCAGGCAAAATACGAGGTCGGCGGCGCGGAGGAAAAGGTGATTCAGCTTCCCGCTGTTGTGGAGCAGCGCGTACATCATGCGGCACTGACCAGCTATCAGTTGATGCAATGCAAAGTGTACGCCAGGATCGACATGATTTTGTATCAGGATACACCGTATGTGCTGGAAGTGAATACGCTGCCGGGCATGACCGCCAACAGCCTGTTTCCAAAAAGCGCAGCGGCAGCAGGCATGACCTATACGCAGCTGCTGGATCGAATGATTGCCAGCTCCGTGCATGAGCGGAAACAGGAGTGGGGAAGGTAAGGTGGCAGTCGTACCGGGACGTGTGTTCGGAGCAGGCGGAGAGGGCTTTATTCGCTGCTGCTATGCAAGCTCGCGTGACGATTTGCAGCGGGCGCTGGAGCGAATGGGCAAGTTTAGGCAAGCGGCAGCCTGGCAGCCGCAGCAATCGCCCGGAACAGTCGGAGCATTGTGAAAAAAGGGCGTCTCGCAGTCGGAAAATCGACTTGGGAGACAGCCCTTTTTTGCGTCGAGTGTCCTTACAACCGCGATCCGCCACTGGCGTCAAGCAATTGTCCGGTTACCCACCGACTGTCAGGCGAGGCGAGGAAGGAAGCGATATCTGCCACGTCTTCCGGCTCGCCCCATCTGTTGAAAATGGACAGGCTTGCGGCGTATTTTTGTCCGTCTGGATTGTTTTGCAGGGTGCCAGCATTCATTTCGGTATTGATGATGCCCGGTTGAATGGCGTTTACCGTGATGTGGCGGCTGCCAAGCTGTTTCGCCAGCGCGAGCGTGAGGGTATCCATCGCTCCTTTGGACACGCTGTAGGCAAAAACCGTTGGCGAAGCTACGCGCGTCACAAACGACGACAGATTGATGATCCGCCCGCCATCTTTCAGGCGAGACAAGGCTTGCTGGATGACAAAAAACGGACCTTTTACATTGATGCTCATGACTTCATCGAACGATTCTTCTGTCGCTTCTTCCAGAGACAAAATCTGACCGATCCCCGCGTTGTTCACCAAAATATCAAACTGACGCTCTCCGGTGCGAGCGATCAAGGCATCATCCAAAGCGGCAAACAAGTCGTGAATACCCGCGAGCGTGCGCAAGTCGGCACCGACGGCAAAGGCCGCACCGCCGTTTTTCTCGATCTCCTGCACGACTTCCTCGGCTTCCTTTTGTCTGCGGCCATAATGTACGGCGACCAACGCGCCATCTTGTGCGAGACGCAGTGCGATGCCGCGGCCAATACCGCGACTTGCTCCCGTTACCAAAGCGATTTTTCCATTCAACTTGCTCATGTCCTCATCTCCCTGTTTGAAAAGTCATGTTAGTTATATCACAGGGGGACATTTGAAATATTGCTCTCTCATTCCTCCGTCTAGGGTACAGATTGATTTCCTGACCATTGTCTCGATATCGGTACTCCGGAGCATGGCGACAAAAAAATATATTTGGAACACGTTGACAATCACCAGAATTGTACCATATAGTTATCGGTATTAAAACGTAATGATTACGTTTTTCATTTAAACAACCCAAGATGCTTACGTTAATCATATGTGTAAAGGGTGGGGATCATGAGGCAAGAAGTCGATTTTATCAAGTTCAATCCCACGCAAAACATGACGCTTCTGGTGAAAACGAAGCATCTGACGGAGCAGTATTCGCGCATTGCGTCCAGGCTGATGTCCTACGACAGCGTACATGCAGAGCAAGTCGGCTTTATTGAACAGGCGCAGCAGGATGGAGCGCGTGCTCATTTGCAAATGGCGGGAGGTGAATTTTGCGGAAATGCGTGCATGGCTCTGGCTGCTTGGCTCGCCTGGGAGAACGGTCTTGGCCCCAATGAGCGGACAGAAGTCCGGTTAGGGGTATCTGGAGCGGAAGGGCTTGTGAATTGCCGGGTCAACCGCCTCGCGGATGAATACTACTGCCAGCTTGATATGCCAGTGCCGCAGCGTTTGGAGCAGCGCACGATTTCGTACGAGGGCAGCGAATGGAACCTGGCGATGGTCAGATACCCGGACTTTTTGCACGTCGTGATTGAAGCCGAAGTCATTTGCGAGGATTTGCGGAAAAGGGCAGAGTCGCTGGCGAAGCTTCTTGGCTCGGTGTCGGAGTGGAGCATGGTCGGGATTTTGTTGTATCAGCCTGTCAGAAACGAGCTTGCGCCGCTCATTTACGTTCCCGAGCTGGACAGCTTGGTTTGGGAGCGCGGCTGCGGATCGGGAACCGCTTCGGTCGGTGCCTATCTCGCCTGGAAGCAGCAAAAAGATACGTCTGTTGAGATCAGACAGCCGGGAGGGACCATCCATGTGGATGCCACCTGGCGAGGGCAGGAAGTCGTTCGTTTGCAAATTGGCGGGTCTGTCGGCATTGTCGCACAAGGCAAAGCGTATATCGAAATAGGGAGTAACAATTGAAGAGGGTGAAGGTGGGAGTGGAGTGATCAAACCAGAACTGTTTCAGGAGTGTGTCCGGGATTTTTGCCACAGATTTTCCGAATTGGCGAAGGTGTATGACGGTACGATCCAGCACAGCTTCGAGCTTGCCGCTGTGATCGATGAATACTCTGCTTTTGTGACGGCAGAAAGCAACAAGGAAGCCTGGGAATGGCTGGTGCAAAACGAGCCGGAACCATTTCAAGGGCTGGTAGCGGATGTGAGGCAGGTGGCGTCGCGCTGCGTGGCGATCATGGAAAAATACCGGGCGTTGAAGCTGCTTGGCGGGCAAGCAGAAGGAGCGGACTACTTCAAAAATATCGAATCGTGCATCGAGGAGGAATTTGGGAGCTTTCAGGTAGGGGCAAACTCCAAAGTGCTGCTGGTCGGCTCCGGTTCCTATCCGATGACGCCTTTATTGATTGCGAAGCGCACTGGAGCGCCCGTCGTCGGGATCGATATAGACGAGGAGGCTATCCAGCTCGGGCAAAAAGTAGTCGATAGGCTTGGACCGGGTCTGCCGATTCAACTGGAGAGATCGTATGTCGAACAGCTTCCTGTGACGAAGGAGGCGACCCATATCATCTTCAGTTCGACTGTCTCGAATAAATACGAGATTCTCGATCAGCTGCACGCGCTGACAAAGGAAGACGTGGTCGTCGCCATGCGGTATGGCGATCACTTGAAGTCGCTGTTCAACTATCCGATGGAAGCGGTCGACGAGCAAAAGTGGAGGCTGGTCGAAACCGTCTTGCGTCCTGAGCATGTTTTTGACATCGCTTTGTATCGCAAAGCGGCAGTCATCCAATAGGGAGGTTGTGTATGAACGTCTTGCAACGAGTGTTGCTGCTGGGAACGGGTCCGGTAGCGGTTCAATTGGCTGTTTTGCTGAAAAACGAGTGGAACTGCCAGGTGGGAATGGTCGGGCGAAAATCGGTGCGCTCTGCGTCGTTCTTTTCGGCAGTCAAAGAAAGCGGCCAGCGCCTGATTGTCCATGTACAAAATGAGCAGCACCGCAGACTGGCTGGGGAATGCGTCCTCGATTACTTGTTTTGCGGGTATCAGACGGTTTATGGCGAGTGGGACACGATTGTTTTGTCTGTCACGGCCGATGCGTACATAGAAGTGTTGGAGCAACTGGATGAGTCGGTATGGCAGCAGGTGCGAAGAGTTGTCCTGATTTCGCCGACGTTCGGCTCCGGCGGCCTGGTCCGGCAATATTTGCAGGAGCGGCAATCGGACGCGGAAGTGATCAGCTTTTCTACGTATCTCGGCGACACACGCTGGTTGAATGGCGATCCGTCGCATGAAGTCGTGACGACAGGAGTGAAGAAAAAAGTCTTCATCGGCTCTACCAATCTGCTCTCTGCTTCTGTCAAAAGGCTGCGCGAGCTGTACGAGCGCATGGGAATTGCACTGGAAGCCAAGGATTCCCCGCTTGAGGCCGAGACGCGAAATATATCGCTGTACGTGCACCCGCCTTTATTCATGAACGAGTTTTCGCTGCGCGTCATTTTCGGAGAGGAAAAGGTGCCGAAGTACGTGTACAAAATGTTTCCGGAAGGTCCGATCACGCAGCACGTCATCTTCGATATGCTCGGGCTGTGGCAGGAAATCACGAATGTGGTAGAAAAGCTCGGCATGAAAGGCGTCAACCTTTTGCAGTTTATGACCGACGACAATTACCCGGTGCGTCTGGAGAGCCTGTCGCGCCGTGACATTGAGAACTTCCCGTTTTTCGAACCGATCCGTCAAGCGTATTTGCTGTATATCCGCTATACGTCTTTGCTGGTCGATCCGTACTCCGAACCGGATCAAAACGGCAGGTATTTCGACTTTTCCGCCGTTCCGATCCGCACGATGTTCGTCAACAGCGAAGGCAGCTGGGATATGCCGCGCATGCCGAAAGAGGATTACTACCGGATCAAAATGATTCGCGGAATTGCCGCGTATGTGGGCGCTCTTTGCCCGACGATGGACAAGCTTATCGCTACGTATGAAAAGAAACTGGAGGAAGCCGCTGCCGCGCTTGCAGGCGAGTCACTATCAGAGGCGTTTCGCGTGCAAAGCTTCGAGAGCGACGTGCAGCTGGTTTGCCGCGAGCTGGGAAAGGTGCATCACTAGACAGACAAAATGAACAGGAAACGCAGGAGGATCGAGCATGAAAAAAGCACAAGCAGGATGGCTATGGGGAGCAATCGTTTCGCTGCTGGTATTGGCGGGATGCGGAAATGAAAACGCAGCGCCGAGCGAACCGGAGAAGCAAGCCCGGGAACTTGTCATGGCTGTATCCAAAGATATAAAAGATATGAACCCTCATCTGTATACAGGCTCCATGTTCGCGCAGGGCATGCTGTATGAGTCGCTGGTGGAAAATACCGAAGCGGGAATCAAGCCGCTGTTGGCTGAATCTTGGGAGATTTCTGGAGACGGCAAGGTTTACACATTTCATCTGCGAAAAAATGTGACGTTTCACGACGGAGCGCCCTTCAACGCAGACGCTGTAAAGAAAAATATCGAGGCGGTCCAGCACAATGCCGCCAAGCATTCCTGGATCAAGCTGTCGACCAAGATCGCAAGCTGCAACGTGGTGGACGAGCATACTGTCGAGCTGGTGTTGACCGAGCCTTATTATCCGACTCTAGTGGAGTTGTCGATGACGCGCCCGTATGTGTTTGTCTCCCCGAAAAATTTTATCGAGGGTGAAACGAAAGACGGGCTGAACGGTTACAGCGGTACCGGGCCATACAGGCTGGTCGAGCATAAAGCGGAACAGTCCGCCGTCTTCGAAGCGAATGAACAATACTGGGGCGGTGCGCCAGCTGTCAAAAAAATTACAGCGAAGGTGCTTCCGGCGGGGGAAACAACGTATTTGGCGCTGCAAAAAGGCGAGGTCAATTTTGCCTTTACCGATGACCGGGGGGCGAACAATCTCGACGTAGAGGCGATGAACCAGCTGGAACAGTCGGGAAAATACCAGATTGTCCGCAGCCAGCCGATGAACACGAATTTTTTGGCAGCAAACAGCAGCAAGAAGGAGAGTCCCGTCCACGACCGCGCTGTCCGTGAAGCGCTCTGGTACGCGATGGACAGAGAGCTGATCAGCAAACAAATTTTTGCGGGAACGGAGCCGCCAGCCGACACTCTCTTTTCTTCCAACGTCAACTATGCCAATGTCGAGTTGAAGCAGCGCGAGTATGCTCCCGAAAAAGCCAAGCAACTGTTGGAGGAGGCAGGGTGGCTCGCGGAGCAGGCAGGCGGTGTGCGCAAGAAAAACGGAGCGGTGCTGGCGATGAAGCTCTACTACGATGTGAACTCCTCTGCGCAAAAAACGGAAGCGGAATGGATGCAGGATCAGTTGAAGGGGATCGGGATTCAGCTCGACTTGATCGGAGAGGAGTCCTCTTCTATTGCCAGCCGCAGATCCAGTGGCGACTACGATTTGCTTTTCAACCAAACATGGGGACTGGCTTACGATCCGCAAAGCACGATCGCGGCCTTTACTTCCAAGTCGTCCTACTACTACACGACAAGCGGCATTGCGCAGGCGGAAGAGTTGTATAAAAAAATCAACGACGTCATGGTGTCGACAGAGGAGCAAGCACGCAAGTCTCTTTACCGCGACATTTTGAATATCGTGCATGAGGAAGCGGTGTTCATTCCACTGACGAACGGCAGCGTCACGATTGTCGCTCCCAAAGCTTTGCAAGGCATTTCCTTTAAACAGACCCAATACGAGTTGCCGTTTGAACGCATGTCGTTTGCAACGAAGTGAGGATAGAGATGGGGCGTTATTTGCTAAAAAGGCTGCTGATTTCGATTCCGCTGCTTGTCTTGGTTTCGTTTTGCACCTTTTGCCTGATGCAATTCTCGCCGCTCGACCCGGCAGAGGTGGTGCTGCAAGCGCAAGGCGTACCGCAGATCACTCCGGAGCTGGTGGCGCAGACCAAAGCGGAGCTTGGCATGGACAAGCCGTTTATCGTGCGCTATCTGGATTGGCTCTTGAGCTGCTTGCAGCTTGATTTCGGCCATTCGTACGTCACGGGCAAATCGGTCTGGTCGCTGCTCGGTCCGGCTTTTGTCAATACGCTCAAGCTGACTTTGGTTTCAGTTGCCGCCATTCTCGTGCTGTCTGTCGCCCTCGGGGTTATATGCGCCCTGCAAGCAGGCAAGCGGACAGATCAAGCGGTCAGAGCTGTATCCTTTTTGCTGGCTTCGCTTCCACCCTACTTGCTGGCGGCGATATTGGTCTGGTACTTCGCAGTCAAGCTCGACTGGCTGCCGACGAGCGGCATGGATTCGTACAAAAGCTACTTGCTGCCTGTCGCTGTGACCACGATTGGCTACGCAGGCATTTATTTTCGCATGGTCAGGAGCGCGGTGCTTGGCAACTTGCATGAAGAGTATGTGCGTTACAGCCGGGCGTGCGGGCTGCCGGAGCGAAAAATCATGCTGCATGTCATAAGAAATTCGTTGCAGGTGACTACCGCCGTATTTTGCATGGCGATCCCTGTCATTTTAGGAGGCACCGTTGTGGTGGAAAACGTCTTTGCCTGGCCGGGGCTGGGAACGTTGAGCGTCAAAGCGATCATGAGCCGGGATTTTCCGCTCATTCAGGCGTACGTGCTTGTGCTGGCAGTCGCTTTTATTTTGTTCAACACGGTTTCAGATGTGCTTCAAGCGGCGTTGAATCCAAAGCTGAGGGAAGAGTTGTAGCATGAAATGGCTGAAAAATGCGCTTCACGACAAAGTCGCCATGGCATCGTTCACTTTTCTCGTGTTGATTGCGGCAGCCGGGATTTTTGCCCCGTTTCTGGCTCCCCATGATCCAAAAGCTGTGCATATGGATATGCGCTTTGCTCCGGCTTCGTGGGAGTATCCGCTTGGCAATGATCAGTTGGGGCGATGCGTCTTGTCCCGGCTGATCTACGGCATCCGTCCCAGCTTGCTGTGGGTGCTCGCAGCGCTCGTGTTGTCTGTGGGCATCGGGGGAATCGTCGGTTTTGTGGCCGGATATTTCCGCGGGCGGCTGGACGCCGTTTTGATGCGGTTGTGCGATGTCATGCTGTCTTTTCCCGGGTATGTGATGACTTTGGCCATCATCGGGATTATGGGAGTGGGCCTGGAAAATATTTTGATTGCGTTTGTCCTCTCCAAATGGCCCTGGTTTGCCAGGGTGATTCGCACCTCTGTGAGACAGTACGCAGAGGCGGATTATGTCCGGTTTGCCAAGGCGATCGGGATCAGCGACTGGCAAATCATGACGAGGCATATCGCTTTGGTGGCGACTCCCGACATCGCCGTGATTGCCAGCAGTTCCTTGGGGTCGATGATCTTGCAAATATCCGGATTCTCGTTTCTGGGGCTGGGAATCCAGGCTCCGAACGCCGAGTGGGGCATGATGCTGAGCGAAGCGCGGGAAGTCATGTTTTCCCGCCCGGAGCTGATGCTTGCCCCTGGTTTGGCGATCGTCCTGACGGTTTGCGCGGTCAACTTTTTGGCGGATGCGCTTCAGACAGCCCTGGACCCGAAGCTTGGGCGGAGCAGGCAAAAGCCGCAAGCGCTCGTTTCCGCCCTGGATACCGGAATCAGTGGAAAGAGCGGGAGGTGATTGCACATGGCTGTACTGGAAGTAGCGGATTTGCAAATTTGGGACAGCGGCACGAATCAATGCCTGGTCGCTGGCAGTTCTTTTCAGGTAAAAGCCGGGAGTTGTCTGGCGATTGTCGGGGAAAGCGGGAGCGGGAAGTCGCTGACCTGCAAGGCGATTATGCGGCTGAACGACAGCGGGCTTCGTCAGTCTGGAGAAATCCGGTTCAAAGGGGAGAACTTGCTGGCTCTCTCGGAAAAAGAGATGCGCCAAAAGCGCGGGAAACAGATTTGCCTGATTGTGCAAAATGGAATGCGTGCCTTTGACCCTTCATGCGTAGTCGGGGTGCATCTGCTTGAGACGATTGCTACTCACTTTGACTGGGGCCGTGACGAGATAACGACCAGGCTGACAGCGGCCATGGAGAGCGTCATGCTGAGAAATCCGCGGGAGATCATGAACAAGTATCCCCACCAGTTGTCCGGAGGGATGCTGCAACGGATCATGATTGCCCTGGCGCTTGTGCTTGCCCCTGATCTCATCATCGCTGATGAGCCGACGACCGCTCTCGACGCCGTCTCGGCCTTTGAAGTGGTAGAGCAGCTCATGGCTTTGCGTCAGAACACGGGCTGCGCGATGATTTTCGTCTCGCACGACTTGGGCGTCGTCAAAAAGATCGCGGATGAGGTGCTGGTCATGAAGGAAGGGGCAGTGGTCGAGAGCGGAGCGGCGCACCAGATCTTTTCCAAGGCGCGGCATGAGTATACGCGTTATCTCGTGTCCAACAAGCTTGCGCTCAGCCAGCGATTCAGCCAGGTGATGGGAGGCGTGGACGTTGCTGAAGGTTGAAGGGGTAGCGAAAGCGTATAAAAAAGCAGGTCTTTTTTCCAGAGAAAGAGAGCAAGTGCTGGCGGATATCCATTTTGCCTGCGATTACGGAGAATGTCTGGGGATCATCGGGGAGAGCGGAAGCGGGAAGTCGACGCTGGGACGGCTCGTGCTGGGGATTGAGCAGCCGGATCGCGGAAGCATTTTGTTCGAGGGAGAGAGCGTGACGAAGCGCAGGGGCCGAGCCGGGAAAATCAGCGCTGTGTTCCAGGATTACACTTCTTCGATCAATCCGTTTTATACCGTCGAAGCGGCGATTATGGAGTCGTTGCGCCTGATCGGGATGGGAGGGCAGGAGGCAAGTGACAAGCTCGACTTTTTGCTGGATCAGGTCGGGCTTGATCGCTCCTATCGCCAAAAGCATCCGCATGAGCTGTCCGGGGGCGAAGTGCAGCGAGTGTGCATCGCAAGGGCTGTCGCGACAAATCCCACGTGCATCGTCCTGGACGAAGCGATCAGTTCGTTGGACGGTTCCGTGCAAATGCAGGTGCTGCAATTGTTGAAGCAGCTCGGGCAGACATACCGCATGAGCTACCTGTTTATTACGCACGATTTGCAGGCGGCGGCTTATTTATGCGACCGGGTGATGATCGTACATCGCGGACGAGTGGTAGAGACGGTCGCGGTCGAGCAACTGAAAGACGTACAGTCTGCCTATGCCAGAAAGCTGTTGGGCATGGTCATGCTGTAATGTAACGACGACAGACAAGGAGGGAGAGCTGTTGTGAAGGGAGCGTTGGCCTGGCCTTTTTTGCGGTTGTATGTTTTGACTCTTTTCTATTTTAGCGCCAACTCCATACTGAATGTGATCATTCCGCTGCAAGGCTCATCGCTGGGGGCTTCCAATACGACCATCGGGATAGTCATGGGGGCGTATTTGTTTACGACAATGCTGCTGCGCCCGTGGGCTGGTCACATTATTCAAAAGCGCGGGCCGATCAAGGTGCTCCGCACGATTTTGATCCTGAACGGGGCGGCGTTGATCCTGTACACGTTTACCGGACTGGAAGGGTATTTTGTCGCTCGCATGCTGCAAGGGGTGTGCACGGCCTTTTTCTCCATGGCTTTGCAGCTCGGCATTATTGATGCCCTGCCGGAAAAAGAACGCTCCCAAGGGATATCGATGTACTCGTTGTGCGCGTATTTGCCAGGGATCGTCGGGCCGCTTTTGGCTTTGGGCATCTGGCAGCCCGGGGAGATGGGCAGCTTTGCCGTCACGATGATCGCGATTGCGATTTTGACGGGTGTGGTCGGGTTCACCGCCAAAATCGACGATCCAAGCGATGGGCAAGCCGGGGCTGGCGGGCAAGGACAGGCGAATGCGAATGGAAAAGCGGAAACCTTTTCGGCGTTCGGCCCATTTTTCAAAAATCCGCACTTGCTCGCATGCAGTGTGCTGATGCTGACATCCTCGCTTGTATTCGGGGCGGTGACTGCTTTTATTCCGTTGTACGCACTGCAAATTGCCGGCGGTCATGCGGGAGTTTTCCTGATGCTACAGGCGGGAACGGTCGTTTTGGCGCGATTTGTTTTGCGAAAAAAAATTCCTTCCGATGGCAAATGGCGCGCTTCTTTTATTATGGGAGTGATGCTTATACTCGCTGTCGCGGCACAGAGTGTGAGCTTGTCCGCTGCGGGCGGGTTTGTCTTCTTTTACGTAGGGGCTGTGTTGATGGGAATCGCGCAGGCGCTGCTCTATCCGACATTGACCACGTATTTGACCTTTGTTTTGCCGCAGGCAAGCCGCAATGTCCTGATCGGTTTGTTTATCGCCACAGCCGATCTCGGTGTTTCGCTCGGCGGAATTATCATGGGGCCAGTCGCGGATTTGTCTTCGTATTCGTTCATGTATATGCTGTGCGCTTTGCTGGGAGTGGCTATGACCTTGTTTGCCTATGAGCGGCGCAAAGCGCTGACAGAGGCGAAGGCGGCGTAGAAAAGAAAAAGGAGCGGAAGGCCGGAGTGTAGCCAGCCTGTCCGCTCTTTGTTTTGTGAGAGGGATTCATGATATTGGAATCGTTTTCGATTACGCTTTTGGACTGACGAGGATTTTCACCTGATTTTTCTCTTTCAGGAGCGCTTCGAAGCCGTGATCGACGATTTCGTCCAGCTTGATGCGTTGGGTAACGAGCTTGTCCGCCGGGAAGAAGCCTTTTTCCATCAGGCTGATTACGGCCGGGAATACGTCGCGGTAGCCGATGATGCCAGTCATGGAGCGTTCTTTCATGACGATGTTGTTCGGCTTGATCGACGCTTCGCGTTCGAAGATGCTGACGATCATGATTTGTCCGGCGATTTTCGTAGACTCGATCGCTTGGGTGAGAACTGGTGGCACGCCTGTTACTTCGAAGGCAATGTCAGCCCCGCCGTTGGTGCGGTTGTGAATTTCCTGAACCACGTCGTATTCTTGTGGGTCGAGGACGATTGCGCCCAGCTCTGCTGCCTTGCTTTTGCGCTCAGGAGACAGCTCGACAGCGTAAATTTCTGCTGCGCCTGCCGCTTTCAACGCTTCGATCACGAGCAATCCGATTGGTCCGGCACCGAAGACGACTGCTTTGTCTCCTGCTTTCAGTTGGCTGGAACGCACAGCGTAAAGAGCTACAGCAGATGGCTCGACCAGTGCGCCTTGCTCATAGGAGAGGCTGTCCGGGATTTTGTGAACCATGTGTTCGTCGCAAGCAACGTATTCCGAGAAGCCGCCACCGCCGCCAGCGAGGCCGAGGAAGCCCATTTTGCTGCACAGGTTGTATTTGCCCTGGTTGCACGCCGCGCAAGTGCCGCACGCGAAAACAGGTTCAACAACGACGCGGTCGCCAACCTTGATATTTTGTACGCCTTCACCGATCTCGACAACTTGTCCGGAAAATTCATGTCCCATGACAATTGGCGCTTTTTCGCCAGTGAGCGGGTGAGCGGTTCCTTCCGGGATGAAGATTGGTCCAGCTACGTATTCATGCAGGTCGCTTCCGCAAATGCCGCACCATTCCACTCTGATTTTTACCTGTCCTTTGCGAGGTTCAGGTTGTTCGATTGTTTCCAGACGGAGGTCCTTTAAACCATGCCAGCGTAACGCTTTCATAAATGGTCAGCTCCTTGTAGGTGGATAAAATATATGATGATCGGAATCAGTAATTAAAACAGGAAACGTTTCCGAAAAATAATATGTCATAACTTTGACATATTGTCAAACTGTAATATCGAGTGGAAATCGTGCGACTGATTGTTGAGTGGGAAATCGAGCGAATGTTTTTGGTTTGGCTGAAAATATCCGTTGTTGCATGCGTGAAGCGCTCTGACCGGGCGTGGCGTTTGCATTACCGCCAGAGCCGCGTGTGATATAATAACGATAATAAAAGCGGCAGATTCGTAAGAAAGCAGAAAACGATTCCAAGCAGGAAAGGAAAGCATTGCATTGGATACCAATCATAAAGTGACGATTGAAGACGTGGCGAAAAAAGCAGGGGTAGGAATTGCTACTGTGTCGCGAGCGATCAATGACAGCGAAGGGATCAGCCCGAAGACGAAAGCGCTGGTTCTGCAGGTGATTGAGGAACTCGGATTTACCCCGAACACTTCTGCGCAGAGCCTGAAAGTACGCCAGACGTATCAGATCGCGCTGGCTGTGCCGGACATTCGCAACGCGATTATCCCGGACATTGCCTGGTCTGTGGAGCAAGCGGCGAAGCAGCACGGCTATCGCGTCGTGCAAATCAACACGTCAGGCAATGCGCGGACCGAGCTGGAGACTGTCCGCGAGGTGAAAAAGCTGCATGTGGACGGGCTGATCATCATGCCGCTCGCCTACCCGAAAACGCTTGTTCCGCTGATCAACAAGGCGAGCGTCCCGGTTTCGATTATCAACTACGGGAAAAGGCTTGAAGAAAACGTGAAGGCCGACGTCGTCAGCATGGCTCGCCAGGAGGGGCGGCTTGTCATGGAGCATCTGATCAAAATCGGGCGGACGCGGATTGCTTACGCCGGGGCGCCTAAAGACAAGATCGAGGAACGCTACTTTGCCTACGAAGGATCGCTCAGTCACGTCGATCCTTCGCTGGTGTATTTCGGCGAGGACTTCTCCTTTGAGACTGGCCGCCGGGCCGCTGACTATTTTTTCAGCCTGAAAAACATGCCGGACGCCATCTACGCGGTCAACGACATGGTGGCGATTGGGATCGTGAATCGCTTCAAAGAGCTGGGCGTTCGCGTTCCGGAAGATGTGGCGATCGTGGGGATCGACAACAACGTCTGGACGACGATCACGACTCCGCAGATCAGTTCTGTGTCCATCATGGGGGAGGAAGTGGCACGGCTGGCTACCGAGCTGCTTTTGAAACGGATTCGCGAAAACGGTTCCGGTGCATATGAGCGGGTACAGTTTGAACCGAGGCTCATTGTCAGGGAATCAAGCGTGGCGATGATTCGCAAGTCGCCGATGGATAACGAGCTGCCAAGATGAAGGAAGCCGAGAGCTGGACAGGAAGGAATTGCTCCTGCGATCTCTCGGCTTTTTTTATTGGGGAAAAGCCGATTTATTTCAGCGGCTCTCTCGTCAGCAACAGACCGTTCAATAAAGCGGTGAGGCTTTGCAGCGCTTTGGACAAATCCGCTTCCGGCGCGTCGGAGTTGGCGAGCCAAAAGGCAGTATCAGCCAGGCCGCCGTTCAACAGCCGGGCAAGCGCTTCGTGGTCTGTTTTGACAATCATGCCATCTTCCATCAACTGGCGGAGCGTTTCCGCCATCGTCGCCAGGCATTGGGACTGGGAGGATTGCCAGTAGGCATTGCCCAGGATGGAAGGTGCGTCCCGCAGGACAATGCGCTGAATCTCCGGCTCAAGCGCCATGGCGAGATAAGAGCGGCAACGGCAGACAAAGCCTTCCCATGCATTTTCCGCTTCTGTGGAGATGGTGGCGAGCTTTTCGTCCATTTCTGCGTCGATTTGCTTGACCACTTCTGCGAGCAGACCTTTTTTGTCTCCGAAATGATGGTAAAGCGCTCCGCGGGTAAGTCCGACAGAGGCTGTGAGATCGTCCATGGATGTGTCCGCATATCCGATTGTGCCAAAGGCTTGTCTGGCTGCACTTACCAGCTTGGCGCGGGTTTCTGTTAGCATTTCTTGGCGTGTCTTGCGGGTCATGGGACTCCTCCTGTTTGATTGGTATGGATTGACATACGTCGCGTATGTTTTTATGATATTGGCATACGGGACGTATGTCAACTTGAAAGGACGGTCGTGACAAGTCATCCTACATTTACGGAGGTGCACCATGTTTCGCTCATACCGTGAGATATTTCAAACTCCTGGAACGAAGGGGTTTTCTGCGGCTGGCTTTATTGCCAGAATGCCGATTTCCATGATGGGGATCGGAATCGTTACCATGCTGTCTCAACTGCGAGGCGAGTATTGGCTGGCAGGTGCTGTGGCAGCGACGTTTGCCTTGGCATCTGCGCTCTTGGCTCCCCATATCTCGCGGCTGGCTGACAGGCTGGGGCAATCCCGCGTGCTGCTGCCTGCTGCGGGGATCAGCGTAACCGCTGCTGCTATTTTGCTTTTATGCACAAGGCTCGGGGCGCCGGACTGGACGCTGTTTTTGGCAGCGCTGTTCGCCGGGGGAATGCCGAACATGGCAGCGATGGTGCGCGCTCGCTGGGCTGCGATTTTGGGCGGCTCCCCCAAGCTGCACACCGCGTTTTCTTTTGAATCGGTGGTGGATGAGATTTGCTTTATTGTCGGACCGATCGTTTCCGTAAGCTTGAGTGTGGCAGTCTTTCCCGAAGCGGGGCCGCTGTTGTCTTGCCTTTTCCTGCTGACAGGAGTGGTGCTGTTTACGCTGCAAAAGGGTACAGAGCCAAAAGTGCGCCCTATTGATCCTGAGGAAAAAGGGAGCGTCATCAAGCTCGGCTCCTTGCAGGCACTGGTGTTTACGCTCGCAGCCATGGGTGTCATTTTTGGCGCGGTGGATGTCGTCACGGTAGCTTTTGCCGAGGAACAGGGCAACAAAGTCGCTGCGAGCATCGTGCTATCGATATACGCAGTCGGCTCGTGCCTGGCTGGGCTTGTGTACGGTACGCTCAGCTTGAAAGCGCCTTTGCACCGACAATTTTTACAGGCAGTCGCGCTGTGCATGGTCATGATGCTGCCGCTGTTTTTGGTGAGCAACCTCTTCTCCCTCGCCATCGTCGTGTTCTTCGCTGGCCTGTCAGTGGCGCCAACGATGATTGTGACGATGGGGCTGGTGGAAAAAATTGTCCCGCGATCGATGGTGACAGAAGGCATGACATGGGCTATTACAGGCTTGGGGATTGGCGTGGCGTTCGGCTCTGCGGCAGCGGGCTGGGTGATCGACGGGTTCGGTTCCCACGCAGGCTTCATGGTGGCGATTGTGGCGGGAGTTTTGGCCATGCTGATCGCGGGATTGGGCTATCGTTCGTTGCGCTCGGCGCATATTCGCGCCATCTCGCGCGCGGAGGAAGCAGCTGTGAAGCATGGGTAAAGGTGTGTTTGGTAGGAATGTTGCCGTTGGATGCGACTATGAGAAAATTGGAGCTGGGATGAGAGTGTATAGAACGACACTTTTTCTTAGAGTTTTTATAATGCTCATTCGCAAAATAAAGATAAGAGCGGAAATGAAACCTGTTAAATCAATGATGCACTGAGAACTGGTCTGCCAACTGCTTACATGAATTAAGGAAACCAACGGATGGACAAAAGTAGTTTAGCTTAGCATGCACATTGAACTGTAATACGATATTGTATTTGCTCTGAAATACGGAAGACAGGTGATTTACGGCAAATGAAATCGAAAGCAGGAAAACTCTTGTGGGAGCTGTACGAGCGAAAAGGGGAGAAGTAGTTGTAGAGGAAGCTTGCGCAAATCATATTAATACTGGTCAGCATTCTTTCCCAACTAAGTGTGTCCGAATTCATGGGGGACTTAAAGAGAGAAGCTCACTGATGATTTTTGAAAGTTTGAAAATATAAAGTAACTATAGGGAAGTCGACAGTCCTGTTGAAGAATATATATGTGGAGACGATAGGATGAAGCAGGAAAGTGATTGAAGAATACAAACGAAGCCATCTGTGGGGGAATTTTGAAGGTTAGCGTTCAGGTGAGAGATAGAGGAAGTGAAGTAGAGACAGCGTTCACGTTTAAGGTTTGTAACAGCAGTTGGGAGCAAAAAAGGAAGGAGCCACAACTTTCAACATCACGACAGGTTGTGGCTCATAACTGAATGAAGTATATATGTTGCCCAATATAGAGCATGCTCTTGGTTCAACAAACTGCCAAGTAACGAAGAAAATAGCAGCCCCATTACGTAATTTTTTGACACGTTAATCTGGAAGAGCATTGTATAGGCTCAATAGTAAATTACGTATGTTGATCTCCTCAGTCCTCCCTGAAATTATGAATTAATTTTCTAAGCAAGCTCGCGATTCCCATTCCAATAGATGCAGTAAGCAAATTAATAAATAGAAATGAAATTGACCAAGTCAATGCAAAATATTTTAGGAACAGAATCCCTAGCATCGCATTAGTGAATAAAAGGACAAGAAAATGAATCTTTGGTAAAAAAAAACGTAAACACCCAGTGATAATTATAGAAAGTATATGAAATGCAATTAAATAAGAACCAATAAATATTAAAAATTCCATAATTCCACTTCCTTTGAAGCGAATTGTTAAACAACAAATTACTTTTTTGAACTATCTAATTATTGGTTATATCGAAGTCAACTAATCTTAGATTATCTAGTTTCTCAAGATAAAAATTAGCTAATACAGAGCCATCATCGATGCTATATTGCCGAATAAGTCCTTCATATTTATAGGATTTTCCGTAATATGCTTTATCAAATGTATATAGAACGTGTAATACTTTGCCTTTAATTTTGGATTGGATACTAATTAAATGCTCATTTGATTCATTTTGCAATTTCAAGACACTATTGACCTTATTTTGTTTTATCTGAATAAAAACTCCATTATAGAACAGCACATGTATTCCTTGGTAAGCAGGAAATATTTTAAATACTTTACCAGTTCCGTTTGTAAGGGGTATCTCTTGAAGATTATCTGCTGTATCTATAAATAGCAATTTTCCATCATTAGAATACATATATATCAAATCGTTACTTGTGGTAATGGATCTGAACTCAAATCGGGGAGATCTGCCAAGTACAAATTTTTTTACTATTTCACCATTGAAATTTACTTTTAATATTTGCTCTTCTTTAACTGTTGGGTCAAATGTTAATACATATATATGATTATTAAAAAAGGTTCCGCTTGTGAAAAATCCATTATTTAGAACAAATTCGACAGGTTCACTTTTAGCGTTAAGTAAATATATTCCACTCGTGTAAGAAATAATTCCCTTCTCTTTTTTTTGCCCCCAGTTGGTGATAAATGTAATTTTATCATTGTTATAGAATGTATTTGTAATTCCTTTTCCTGACTCAATTCTTTTCTTAATTAACCGCCCATTTTTAGAAAGAATATAGTAATCGCCTTTATATCTAGAAGAAATATAAAAATCATTCTTATGCTTAATAAGACTATTTAATGCTCCTTGGTCAATACTCTCTTCATTTATTTTTTTGTCTTCAGAATATATCTCTAATTTACTTTTGTTCTCTATAAATGAAGTGCGAAGTATTATGTAATTTTCTGCATTTTTATTAATCTTATATGAAAGTTGTCCGGTGCTTAACATTATTATACTTAAAACACCTGTAACTCCAAAAACTAACAGAAAAAATTTAAAACGTAAATATTTACTTCTCATAGACTCTCCTTTTTAATATAGACAGAAAGGTAGGAAAATACGGGATTTTCCTACCTTTCTTGTGCTTTTAGATACCAGCACTGTAGAATGGGATAACCTTCGAAGAATTAGCAATATCTTCTGGCCATACTTCATCTCCGCCATCAGAATCTAGGTTAAAGCCTTGGTTATACCATGCACGCCAGACTATTTGTGAGCAGTAGAAAGATGTAGTGTCCCATTTGTCGAAGTAATTAAAGTTGTAAGGTTTGTACAAGTTGTCCTCAGCGTATAGTGCAGCGTCAGTGTAGTCGGATAAAGAAGCTTTTTTTACGTGATATCCTGCCACAGTATCGTATCGATTTGCCCAGTCATTTATGTGCCAATAAACGCCGTCAATTTTCGGCGCTTGCGGACTCCACCCTTTTGCGAACGACTCTATAGTCCAGGAGTTGCTATCCTCAGATACAATAGCAGCATGACCTCCGTAAAACGTACCTGAACTTTCTGATCCAGAATCAAGTGTAATCAGTATATCGCCATAAGTGCCAATCTGCCCGGTTCCAGATGTCGTTTCCAACTGAAGTTCCCCAGATTCTTCATTGTAAGAGAAGTTCTGTTTCTCAAATTTAGGATCGATTGACGTAATAATACGGATCATCTCAACCTTTTCATTCTTTTTCCCTAGGTTGGCTTTCTGTTTGTCTACTTCGTCCTTAAATTCTTCACGTTGTTTTTGGATGATTTTCGACCAGTTCTCCCTTGTCTGTTTGAGTCGTTCTTGTCTCTGGTTCAGCAATTTGATTACCTCTTGTTCGCTTTTCCCACTTGCTAAGGCAACTTTTTGAATTTCCTCATTGTTGTACTCTGATTCAGCATTCACGATACTTAATGGGCTGGATATTAATGCAAAGATAGCAAAAGCGCTCAGTAACTTTTTCATAAAGTCCTCCTAAATTAAAATTGTAATGATATAAACAGGATGGAAATTGCGAAAAACTTACCTTTTTGTCCCGAAGTGTAAGTAGATAACTTTTTATGAAAAATTTTACATTTTTTATTTTGTATGTCAATGCTATTTGCTAAATTAATTCTATTAATTTGACTACGCTTATGCTCACTCATTTTTTCCTGTTTTTAGTGCTAAAATTTCATTAGCTTTTTGCTACTTACAATCCACATGATCACCTTTTGACTGATCATCTTTTATTTTGCTGTATGACGATGATCGTGGTGACGCACGAGATGGGCTTTGCCCGCGAAGTGGCAGACCGAGTCGTCGTCATGCACGATGGCAGGATCATTGAAGAAGGCCCGCCAGCTCGGCTTTTTTCTGCGCCAAGTCATGAACGAACCAAACGATTTTTAAGCCAGCTGTCGTCAGAGCGTCTCACCGGCCAGTTATAAAGGGCCGAGAGACGTTTTTTTGTGCAAAGGGAACGCGGGCCAGGCAGGCTTGAACAGATTTATCCGGCGCGCCTAAGGCACTTTTTTGTGCCTATGCTACTAAAAAGTACGTACTTCCGCTAAAAGCTCGCATGCTCGATAATGGCAATCAGCAACACAACATATTCGCCAATCATGATGCGCAAGGGCCCTGCCGAATGACTGGCAAGTAAAATAACAGGAGGATGTTTTCATCATGAGCACAGCTATCAACCGAGAGCAGCATGAAAAAGGTGCGAAAAACTCCACGCTCGCTTTACTTGCTCTCGCAATCAGTGCATTTGGCATTGGAACGACGGAGTTTGTCATTGTCGGTCTGTTGTCTACTGTCGCGCAAGATTTGCATGTAACGATCACGCTCGCCGGACTTTTGATTTCCGGCTACGCGCTGGGCGTGGCTGTGGGAGCGCCGATCATTACCGCGCTGACCAGCCGAATCCCGCGCAAGACGCTGCTGCTTTTGCTAATGGTGGTCTTCATCGTCGGAAACAGCGTCGCTGCGCTGTCATCAAGCTTTGCTTTGCTGCTCATTGCCCGTTTCATCACGGCCTTTTCCCATGGTGTCTTCTTTTCCATTGGCTCGACCATTGCGGCAGACCTGGTGCCTGAAAATAAACGGGCAAGTGCGATCGCGACGATGTTTACCGGATTGACGGTCGCCACGGTTACAGGTGTGCCTTTGGGAACGTTTATTGGTCAAATGTTTGGCTGGAGAGCGACGTTTTGGGGCGTAGCCATCCTTGGCCTGATTGCTTTGGTGGCGACCGCGATACTCGTTCCCAGCCAGTTGAAAACAGGCAAGCTTGCCTCGCTGAAAGACCAAGTGAAAATTATCACAAATAGCCGATTGTTGCTGGCCTTCGCCATTACGGCACTCGGTTACGGCGGAACGTTTGTCACCTTTACGTTTTTGACGCCGCTTTTGGAAGAGATCACAGGCTATCATGCCAATGTCGTCAGTCTGATTTTGCTTGTGTACGGCATCGCTATTGCCATCGGTAACACAGTCGGAGGGAGGGCAGCCGACAAAAATCCGCTGCGAGCGTTGTTCTTCATGTTTGTGGTTCAGGCAGTCATTTTGCTCATTCTTACGTTTACCGCGCCGTTCAAGGTGGCAGGCACGATTACGATTATGTTGATGGGCTTGCTGGCGTTCATGAATGTGCCAGGGCTGCAAGTATACGTGGTGCAGCTCGCGGAAAAATACGTTCCCGGCGCGGTGGATGTGGCGTCTGCGATCAATATTGCTGCGTTCAATCTCGGAATCGCCATCGGAGCTTTTGTAGGGGGAATCGTCGTAGATTCGCTGGGCTTGATTCATACGCCGTGGATCGGCGGAGTGATGGTGTTGGGGGCGGCGATTCTTACTGCCATCAGCGGAAAACGGGAAAAGGCGCGCCGTTGATTGGCTGCGTTCTTGAAAAAACGAAGCAGGCTGTGATCTACTCGCGGATCACAGCCTGCTTTTTGTGTGGAGGAGGACGCGTATTTGTCTGCCAGTTCGTCCAACACTTCGATGAGCGGCAACGTCTTTTTCAGACCAGACTCGCGAAAGTTCGCCGACCATTTCCCGCATTTCACTGGCAACCGAGGAAAAGGAGTAGACCATGTCATTGCCGTTGCTGAACTGCCAGCAGCCAAGCCCCAGCGGCGACAGCAGCAGGGCAGAGCTGCCCAACTGGCGCAAAACAGGAGATGCGGTTGCTTCCAAGGTGAACCTATCCTTTTCTCAATCACATGAATGGGGGTGCCGCGGTTGTTATTTATTGAGAATGCTGTCTTCCAATACAGCATATTTGTCCCCGTACTCCTTGATAATATGCTGTTCACCCCAGGCGCATAACGCGTCCAAAATGCTTTTCAGGCTCCAGCCGTACTCGCTCAGCTCGTACTCGACCTTTGGCGGAACCTGATTGTAAGTGATCCGGTTGATAATCCCATCGTCTTCCAGCTCGCGTAGCTGTTGGGTGAGCATTTTTTGCGTGATGCCGGGCATGAGCCGCTTCAACTCGCTCGTGCGTTTTTTCCCGTGCGTCAGATGGCAAAGAATGACGCACTTCCATTTGCCGCCGATAACTTCGAGTGTGGCTTCGACTGAAATGTTGTACTTCTTTTTCAAGAACGGTTCCCTCCTGCATGCATAGGCACTTTTTAGTACCTATCGCACAAAAAAGTACGTACTTTCTCTTTTGGCTATTGTCTCTCATAATAGCACTTGTCAAACCGTACCCCGCATATTTGACTACTGTAGACTGTCTTTCATAAATAGACAATAGGGATGGAGGAAATTAATCATGGCAAAGCATTTGCAAGAGACTACCACACTGTACAACGGCGTGAAAATGCCTTGGCTGGGCCTTGGCGTATTTAAAGTCGCGGAAGGATCGGAGCTGGAAAACGCCGTAAAAGCTGCGATCCGGCACGGCTACCGGAGCATCGACACGGCGGCGATTTACGAGAACGAAGAAGGTGTCGGACGCGGCATTGTCGCTGGCCTGAAAGAAGCGGGCTTGGCGAGAGAAGACCTTTTTGTGACGTCAAAAGTGTGGAACGCCGACCTTGGCTACGAATCCGCCTTGGCTGCCTACGAAACGAGCCTGAACAAGCTGGGGCTGGATTACCTCGATCTGTACTTGATTCACTGGCCGGTGGAAGGCAAATTCAAAGAGGCGTGGAGAGCGCTGGAAACTTTGTACAAAGCAGGGCGCGTCAAGGCGATCGGAGTGAGCAACTTCCACATTCATCATCTCGAAGAGCTGCTCAAGGACGCCGAAATCAAGCCGATGGTCAACCAGGTGGAGTTCCATCCGCGACTGTCCCAAACAGAGCTGCGCGCCTACTGCCGGGAGCAGGGCATCCAGTTTGAAGCGTGGTCGCCGCTGATGCAGGGCCAATTGCTGGACAATCCTGTCCTGAAAGGGATCGCTGAGAAGTACCAAAAATCGATTGCCCAAATCATCTTGCGCTGGGACTTGCAGCATGGCGTTGTGACGATTCCGAAATCGACAAAAGAACAGCGCATTGTCGAGAATGCCTCGGTGTTTGATTTTGAGCTGACAAAAGAAGATATGGAGCTGATCGACGGCTTGAATGAAAATCATCGCGTCGGTCCAGATCCGGACAACTTTGATTTTTAATCGATACAGAAAAAGGGTATAGAGCCGCCTCTATATCCTTTTCTTTTTGGGAAGCGGGAACTGAAACTTGTCAATCTTCCGACACATATTCATGCCCAAAATAGCCAGGTTGAGTCATGTAGCGAAACGGGCAATCGTCATATACTCAATTTCGTAAAATCATCAGTACGAGGGGGAACGCGGGTATATGGCGATGCCGCAAACGTATCAGCAAGAAGCAACAGAGGAGCCACAAAAGGAAAAACGCTTGTATGTGGCGATCTGGCGGTGGCATTTTTACGCAGGTATTATTTTTGCTCCTTTTCTGATTTTATTAGCTATCACTGGCGGAATTTATTTGTACAAGCCGCAGATTGAAGCGTGGATGTACAAGGACCTTTACTATGTCGCGGCGGGACATACGGCTGTATCGCCGACCATGCAGGTTGAGGCAGTAAGACAGGCTTATCCGGAAGCCGTCATCACACGCTACCGTCCGTCTGATGAGCCGACACGAACGGCTGAGGTCGGCATTGTCGAACACAAGGTCAGCAAAACTGTCTTCGTCAGTCCGTTTGACGGCAAAATCGTCGGCGATCTGAATGATCAGAACAAGCTCATGCAAGTCATGAAAAAACTTCACGGCGAGCTGATGGCAGGGAAAACAGGCGACCGGATTATCGAGCTGTCAGCCTGTTGGGGAATGATTTTGCTCGTAACCGGAGTCTATCTGTGGTGGCCGCGCAACACAAAATCGCTGTACGGAACGCTGATCCCGAGATTCACGCAAGGAAAACGCATTTTCTGGCGGGATTTGCATGCTGTGCCCGCTTTCTGGCTCTCTTTGTTTACCGCTGTACTGATCATGACAGGCTTGCCGTGGTCTGGCGTCTGGGGCGATTACGTCAACAAGGCAGCCACTTCCGCACAATCCGGCTACCCCGACCAACTGTGGGGTAGCGTACCGGAGTCGGTGATCCCGACAAAGGCTGTTGCCGAAGTATCGTGGGCTGCCGAAAACATGCCCGTGCCGGAATCCGCTCAAAAAGGCGGAGTACAAACATTGCCGTTGGAACAAGTAGTCAACATTGCTACTGAGCGCAAAGTCCCTGCCGGATATACGATCAATCTGCCCGAAGGAGAAAAAGGCGTCTACACCGTGTCGGTTTTCCCGAAATCTCCGGTAGATAACGCGACGCTGCACATCGATCAATACAGCGGCAAGGTGCTCGCTGACTTGCGTTTTGCCGATTACGGGACAATGGCAAAAGCAATCGAAATCGGCATCGCTTTGCACGAGGGACGCTTTTTCGGCTGGCCGAACCAGCTTTTGGCGGCATTGACTTGCCTCGGCTTGGTAGGCATTTCGCTTACCGGGCTGATCATGTGGTGGAAACGCAAGCCGGCTGGCAAGCTGGGAGCGCCAGCTTTGCCGAAAAACTACAAGCTGATGAAAGGCGTCGCAGCCATCATCATCGCGTTTGGACTGTTTTTTCCGCTGGTGGGCATTTCCCTGGTTGCCGTGCTGCTTGTCGATTTGCTTGTCATCAGGCGGATTCCTGCGGCCAAGCGATTTTTGGGAGCGTAGGGAGCAGTTGCAAAAGCGAGGAGGGAGAGCGTCATGGGAGATCATCCTGCTACAATCTTGATCGTGGACGACGAGGAGCGAATCAGGCGTATTTTGCGCATGTATCTGGAAAATGCGGGATATGTCGTGGATGAGGCAGAGGACGGATTCGCAGCGTTGAAACTGGTCAAACAGATCGATTATGACCTCATCATACTCGATCTCATGATGCCCGGTATGGACGGGATCGAGCTGTGCTTGCGTCTGCGCGAAACAGATCCGGTGCCGATTGTCATCGTATCGGCCAGAGGGGAGCAGGCTGACCGCTTGCGAGGTTTTGAGGCGGGAGCCGATGATTATGTCGTCAAGCCGTTCAGCCCGCACGAGCTTGTATACAGAATCAAGGCCATCCTGCATCGGACTGCCAGTCTACAAGAAACAGGCAAAAAAAGCAGCGGCTCTCCTGTGGCGATCTCCTATCCTGACCTTTTGATCGAACCGCTGGCTCATCGGGTCACGGTCAGCGGAAAAACAGTGGGACTGGCTCCCAAAGAGTTTGAGCTGCTGTATTTTCTCGCGCTGCATCCCAATGAGACGTTTTCGCGGGAAGATTTGCTGCAAAATGTCTGGAATGACGAAACCGAGCGGGATTCCCGCACGGTTGACGCCCACGTGCGGAAAATCAGAAAAAAGCTGTCCCAGCGCTCCCCGGAAGCGGCGGGGATGATTACGACCGTCTGGGGCTGGGGCTATCAGTTGTGCGCTGAGAATCGCAAGTAACGCCCGGATCGTGTCTGCTGCTGACGAGCTGAGCGAGGATAGCATCGAGCGGGAAGACGCCAGAGGGCTGTTGGCTATGCCGACCTTGCTGGAAAAGCACGTCCACCTGGACAAGACACTGTTGGGCGAGGAATGGCGGGCAGTGATCCCGGCCGCAAACGTGATCGAGCGCTGCGAGATCGAAAAGCGGATTTTGCCGGGGCTTGCGACGTCCACCAAGGAACGAGCGGAAAACTTCCTTGCTGTCCTGCTGTCATACGGCTCCACCTATGTGCGTACTCATGTAGACATTTATCCGAAAGTAGGAATCTCCAACCTGGAGCAGGTTCAGGCGGCGCTTGCGACGTATGCGGATCGGCTGACGCACGAAATCGTCGCGTTCCCGCAGCACGGGCTGTTGCGCACCAAGGCGAAAGGACTCGTCAGGGAAGCGCTGCGGCAAGGGGCGACACACGTCGGCGGCGTGGACCCGGCGACAGTCGATCAGGACATTGAAGAGTCGCTCTATCAGATGGTCGATTTGGCTGTCGAAGCGGGGGCGGGTATCGATTTGCATTTGCACGACCACGGTCATCTCGGCACGTTCACCATGAAGCGGCTGGCAGCCATGACCACGGAGGCTGGTTTGCAGGGGCGAGTTGCGATCAGTCATGCTTTTGCCTTGGGCGACATTCCGGCGCAGGAAGCGGAAGAGATGGCAGCCGTGTTGCGGGAAGCGGGTATCTCCATCGTCACGAGCGTCCCGTATTTCCGAGTCATTCCGCCTGTTCCCCTTTTGCACAAAAATGGCGTGTCTGGCAGCGTGAACGAGTAAAGCAGCGAAGAAAGCAAAAAGCCAAAAAGCTGGCTTCCGTCATCGGCACGGGCCAGCTTTTTGGCGTGTAGGATTTACTGTAGCTGTAGGAAATGCATGAATACACAGCGGTCGCATGTCGCTTCCAGCAGTTTATAGGGAGCGGTCCGCTTTCCACAGAGCGTATTTGTCAGGCAGGCAAACTGCACAGGGCCGATAGCCCGCAGCGACAGCGGTCTTTTCGTCAGCGAAAAATACGCGATGGGCTACATATCCTCCCCGTGCGATGGCACGCAGAGCGGAGGGGCAGTCCAGCCGTCCGTATATTTTTTTCCGCCGATAGCCACCGATTGTACCCGGAGTTTGGCTTCGATACAACCGACCGTCGCTTCCGAGAAGCAAGTACGTTTTTTCTTTGGCTGCACCGCTGTTCAGGCCGAATCTGCCAGAGAGATTCATGCGGCCTGGCTTACGAGAATTTCGGGATGGCAAACCAGGCGGTCAGGCGTTGATTCAGCTCTTCCTCGGAAAGCTCCGGGAACAAGCGTGCTTCGTGCGCCATGTCGTACAGTCGTTCCATCGGCTCGCGACCGTCCGCTTTTTTGGCTTTCGCGTCGTTTTTCAACAGATCCCAGATGCCGACGACATATTCGCGTCTGGTCACATCTTGCTTGCGGAAGAAATAGTCCAGCCGCTCCACGTGATCCATAAATTCGTCGCCGAAGCGCTGTTCGATCTCGCCGCGCAGCAGGGCGATCTCGGCTTTGTACATCGGGCGCTCCTTGCCTTTTTCTTTTCCGATCCACGGTGTTTCCAGAACGAGCGGCAGGTGGCGGATTTTGTCGTGATTGACGATGTAGTTCATCGCGTCAAAGCCGATCAGCCCGGCACCGATTGGCGCATGGCGGTCTTTTCCGGCGCCGCGGAAGTTTTTGCTGTCGTTCAGGTGAACGACACTCAGGCGGTCCAGGCCGATGGTGCGGTCAAACTGCTCCAGCACACCGTCAAAATCGTTGACGATATCGTAGCCCGCATCGTGAATGTGGCACGTATCCATGCAGACGGCGAGCTTGCTGTTGTCTTCGACTTTTTCGATGATCGCGGCGAGTTCTTCGAAGCTGCGTCCGATCTCGGTTCCTTTTCCGGCCATGGTTTCCAGCGCGATCTTGACGTCAGTGTCTTTCACGCCGGCGAGAACTTCATTCAAGCCCTCGGCGATTCTGGCAATGCCGTACTCCGCGTCCTTGTCGGTATAGGCGCCGGGATGGAGCACGATGTTTTTGACGCCGATGTAGTCAGTCCGGCGAATTTCTTCTTGCAAAAAGCGGACAGCCAGTTCAAACGTGTCTTCTTTATAGGAGCCGAGATTGATAATGTAAGGGGCGTGCACGACAATTTCCTCGACGCCCTCTTTGGCCATGACAGCTTTGCCTTCTTCAATGTATTGGTCTTCGATCGGTTTGCGTCTTGTATTTTGCGGCGCTCCCGTATAAATCATGAACGTGCTAGAGCCGTAGGTGGCGGCTTCTTCTGCGGCATTGAGCAGACCTTTGCCGGAGAAGGAAACGTGCGAGCCTATTTTCAGCATGCGAGTGAAACCTCCTTTGGTTAGTAGAGAAAACGCCATAAGTAAAAGGTGGCGTAAGACTCCCAGCCTGTCCAACTGCTGGACAGCGCCAGAATTTCGGCTTTGGTCGGTTTTGTCTCCGTACCCTGAACATATTTGATGGCATTGTGCAGGCCGACATCGTCGATCGGAAAAGCAGACGGCATCCTCAGACAGCGCATGAGGACATAGTTGGCTGTCCACGGACCAATCCCGCGAATGCTGATCAGCTTTTTCTCCGCCTTTTTACAATCTCCTCCGTCCCATAATAGCTCTTTCGATAGTTTCCCTTCAACGATGAGTTGTGCAACACCGATCAAATACTCGCACTTTTTCGTGGTCATCCGCAGCGCTTCCAGGTCTTGCACGGTAAGTTCGGCGATCACTTGCGGCGCAGGATGCACCCAAAAAGTTCGCCCTGCGTGCTCGACCCGTTGCCCGAAGCTTTCCACGAGACGTCTTTTCAACGTATAGGCATACGTCAGGTTGATTTGCTGTCCGATAATGCCCCAGCTCATCGCTTCAAACAGGTCGGGGATGCCCATATTTTTCAGCCCGTAGTAAGAAGCGACAGCGTTTTTTAACAAGGCATCGTTTTGGGCCAGGTCGTAAAACTTTGTCAGATTGGTTCCCAGATCAAACCAGTCGTAAACGTACTGCGCTACTTGGGCGCGTACATTTGGCGGCGGAGCGTCTCCGAGAAAACGAACAGACAGCTGCCCGTCATCGTCGTCGCGAATTTCTACGACAGGGATGTCGCCGTCAACAGGAATCGCTTTGTACAGCCGATCTCCTTCAATCTGGTACAGGCACTCGTTGTTGCTGCGCGACAAGTAATGGAGGTTTTGGGAAAATGAAAAAGGTTGTTCGGTATGCAGGATCAGTTCCTTCTTATTATCGACCCAAGCGTTGGCAGGTAGACATTGGCGTGGCAATTCCGTATATATTCGTTTGTTTGTATTCATCATCAAACAGCCTCCTTTTGGCACTCTCTTAGTTGTATCGCAAGAAAAGCTGGACTGTCATTTCGTTATCTTGCTATTTTATTTACAACCGAGCACGAAGCGGTTCGCTTGGGGGTATAATGACGGTGGAGGTGGGCAACATGGAGCTTGGGATTACTGAGGAGCGATGGCAAGCCATCATCAATAACGATGCGACCTATGATCAGCAGTTTTTTTACGCGGTGAAGACGACGGGCATTTTTTGTCGCCCATCGTGCAAGTCGAAGCCGCCGAGATGGGGAAATGTGCGGATATTTGAACAGGCGAGCGAGGCGATTCGCGAGGAGTTTCGCCCGTGCAAAAGGTGCAAGCCGACGGGTCAGCGCCTGCCGGATCGCGAGTGGGTCGCACAAATGACGCAATATATCGACTCTCACTACACCGAAAAGCTGAGCTTGGCCCATCTGGCAGACATGTGCCACGGCAGCCCCTACCATTTGCATCGCACGTTCAAGCGAATCAAGGAAATGACGCCTGTGGAATACATTCAGCAGAAACGGCTGGACAAGGCAAAAGAGCTTTTGGCTCAATCAAACAAGTCAATCGCCGCGATTTCCACGGAGGTCGGCATGCCAAACACGCCGTACTTCATTACGCTGTTCAAAAAGACGACAGGGAGCACCCCCAGCGAATACCGTCAATTGCACTTGAAGCAATAATTTTGAGAAGGCTGCGAAAAAGATATGGTATCTTGGAAGAAGGGGCATGGCAAAGCCGCATGCAAACAATCGCAGCCTACTCAGCTGGAAAAAGGGGACCTGTCGACATGGAAGATCAGAAAACGTTGCTGCAAGCATTCAATCAGACGACCTATCAGTTAGCTGGGCACAGCAAGAGAGATATCCGCCAATTGCAGCTTGTTTTTCAGGAGCTGGATGGCGACCTCCAGGCGGATGTGTACGGAACGGGAGCGGTCATCGAGAATTTTCAGCGTAAAATGGCAAAATATTTAGGAAAAGAATCCGCCGTCTTTTTCCCGAGCGGTACGATGGCACAGCAAATCGCCATGCGCATCTGGTCCGAGGAAAAAGGCATCAACCGGGTGGCGTACCATCCGCTTTGCCATCTGGAGATTCATGAAGAGGAAGGGCTGCGCAAGCTCCACGGCATCGACGCGGTGCTGCTTGCGGACAAACACCGGGTAATTGCGCTGGACGATGTCCTCGGCATGACGGAGGAGATTTCCTGCCTGCTGTTGGAACTCCCGCAGCGTGAAATCGGCGGACAACTGCCGTCCTACGAGGAGTTGCAAGCAATCTCGCGCCACTGCAAGGAAAAAGGCATCCGCTTGCATATGGATGGGGCAAGGCTTCTGGAAATTTTGCCATACTATCAGAAAACGGCCGAGGAAGTATGCGCGTTGTTCGATAGTGTCTATATCTCGATGTACAAAGGAGTCGGCGGCATCGCCGGAGCGATTTTGGCCGGAGACGAGACTTTCACGAAAGAGGCCGTGATCTGGAAAAGGCGCCATGGCGGCGATCTGATCAGCTTGTATCCGTACATTTTGACTGCCGAAGCCAACTTTGAAGCGAGAAAGGGCAAGTTCGGCGAGTATTACGAGCAGGCCAAAGACCTCGCCAGCAGATACAACCAATGCCACGGCGTCACCACCATCCCTGCCGTACCTGTATCAAACATGTTCCATGTGCATGTCCGTTTGCCCAAAGAGCGTTTCGAGCAAATTCTTCTTTCCATTTGCGAGGAGACAGGCGTAGGAATCTCCCATTATGCGCGGAAGGTAGACGAGCATTCCAGCTACTACGAAGTGAGCATAGGCGATCGCTATGCGAACGTTCCCGCAGAAAAGCTGGCAAGCGTCTTTCAGGTGCTCGATCAGAAGCTGAGAGAGGCGTGCCAGGAATAGAAGGGAGCTTCCATGACTGTAGCGAATGGATTTTGGATCAGACCGTATGAGCAAGACGACTTTCCTGCTATCGCCGCTTATTGCTTGCCGGAAGAGCAGGCTATTTATACTTCGCTGCCAGTTGACGTCGTTGCGGTCTCGCAAGCGAATGCCGAGCAGCGAGCTTTTGTCGTGTATGGCGAGGAATGGATTTTTCATCTTGCCTTGCCCAAAGACAGGTAGGTAGGAAAGCAGCCCATCGGGGGTACACTAGCGAAATAGGCTGAAAAGTAATCAGGAGGTTCCTTATGCGAATCAGTTTGGCGAGTGTTTTTGTAGACGATCAGGAAAAGGCGCAAAAGTTTTATACGGAGATACTCGGTTTCGTGACCAAAATGGACATTCCGATGGGAGGGGCCAAGTGGCTGACAGTGGTGTCTCCGGAAGAGCCGGACGGTGTACAGTTGCTTCTGGAGCCGAACGGAAATCCGGCTGCATCGACCTACCAAAAAGCGATTTTTGAGCAAAACATCCCTGCGACGGCGTTTGAAGTGAGTGACGTCAACAAAGAGTACGAGCGCTTGACTCAGCTCGGCGTAGTTTTCAAGACGCCTCCGACCGAGGCTGGAAACGTGATCCTCGCCGTTTTGAACGATACGTGCGGGAACCTGATCCAGATTTATCAGATGGCGTGATTGGAACAACAAGCAGCCCGATTGCACCGGATAGTGGTGCGACCAGGCTGCTTTTCATTTCCCTTCGCTTGCCTCCACGCCGAATCTCGAAAACAGCTGCCAGATCAACTCGCGTCTGCTGGATACGCCTGTTTTCACGAAAATCGACTTCAAATGATCCTGCACCGTGTAGGCAGAGATATGCAGCCTGTGCGCAAGCTCTTTGGTAGAGAAGCCGCGCACGATCAGAGCGAGCAGCTGTTTTTCACGCTCGGACAATCCGTAAGCCTCGCACACAATCGGAAGAATATCGGCTGGCTTGGCCGGACTGAACAGAACCGCCAGATGGACAGCGCCGTCCTGGCCGTGCAGCGGACTTGCTTGAATCGCGACATAAGGGCCATCAGGCATGCGGATGCACACTTTTGCCATGGACGCTTTCGGATCAGACTCGTTCAATTGCGCCAACGCCCGGGAGCAGACAGCGCGCACTGGTCGCGGCAAGGTGCGGCGATCGATCGACTCCCACTTGCGCAAAAGCGAAAGCCATCTGTCTGCGGTCGTGTTGGCCGATTGGATCGCCAATTGATCAGACATGAGCAAAATCCCCGTCTCTTCCTCCATCCAGGAAGTCTCCTCGGCAGGCAGGGACAGGCTCGTTTTTCGCAGCTGGTAGGCGATCAACGGTGCCAGCTCCGCCATCCACTCGCGCTCTTCCTCGCTAAAAAAAGGCCGCCCCTGAAAGCGAAACAACGTCAAAAATCCCCAGCAAGCTCCATCGTACTTGAGCGCCGCACGCAGTTCATCGGCAAATCCGGCAGGGAACAGGACATGGCGGTAACGCGCGCTGCGCACAAGCTCGCCTCCGGTTGCCTGATGAAGCGTGGCGACCGCTTCTGCTGAGCGGCTCAACTGATCGTACCGATTGAAGTCTTCACGCAGGTACTCATATTCAAAAATCCCGTGATGAATCGCCTCAATCCCGTCCTCGGTTATGGCCCCTGTAGACAGAAGCGTCTGCGGGTCTACCGCCGTGCAGCACGCCCCGTCAAAAGGCACGAACTCCCGCAGCTCCTGCAAAAGCGCCGTCCGGTAGTCCTGCGAAGAGGAATGCCGCTTTGCCAGAGCCAACAGTTTTCGTTTGCTTGCTTCCCATTTTGCATTCATCTGTGCTCTCCTGTGCGTGTAGATTCAGTGGATTCGCAGAAAAATCCCATATTTGTGGGATGGTGCTCCTATCGTGCATCTCTATAATTGAGAATAATTCTTAATGAAGAGATGCCAAAAGTCAACGAGGAGTTGGAGAGTTGCTATGAAATCCATTTACCGCCACGCTACCCGCATGTTTGCAAGCAGTCTGGCTGCGCTGATTCTTTTGACTGGTTGCGCCACAACGAACACGGCAACTAACACAGCCGAGCAGCCGGGTCCTGCTGCCAGCCCTGCCGCGATCACGCTGCTTACGCCCAAGGCACCGTCTCTGATTCCTGCCGTCTATATGGAAAAGACAGAGGCAGACGGTACGTTCCAAATAGCCAAATGGGATTCCATAGAGCAACTGCTGGCTGGCATACAGGGCAATGAAGCGCCATTGTACGCTGCTCCGATCAATGTCGGGGCCAATCTGTACGCAAAGGGAATGCCGATCCAGCTGCTTCACGTCAACACGTACGGCTCGATGTATTTGATTTCGCTTGACCCAAACGTGCGCGAGCTTTCGCAATTGAGCAACGAGACGGTCTATATCCCGGGGCAAAGCGGGCCGCCCGATATTTTGACGCAACATCTGCTTGCCAAAAAAGGACTGCAAGGCAAAGTGAACCTGGCCTACGGCGTAATCCCGGACATCATGCAGCAACTGGCGGCGGGCACAATCAAGCACGCTGTGTTGCCTGAGCCTGTACTGAGTGGCTTGCGGATGAAGACACAAGGAAAAGTGAGCGAAGTCGTCGATTTTCAAAAAGAGTGGCAGGCCGAGTTTGGACAAGACTTGCCGCAAACGGCCGTTTTCGTCAATCGCGACTGGGCCAAAACGCATGCAGCGGATATCGCCCGCTTCGAACAGTCGTATCAGGAGGCTGTCCGGCAGGTCAACCAGCAAGCGGGCGAGACGTTGAAAATCGCGGCAGAAGAGTTTGGCATGCCAGAGGCGGTGCTGGCTTCTGCTCTGCCCAAAATTACGCTGCTTTATAAGGACGCGCAGACAGCCAAACCGGAAGTGGAGCGTTACCTGGGCGTTCTGTTGCAAATCGCTCCCGATTCGATTGGAGGATCAGTCCCAGATGCCGATTTTTACTACGGCTCGTAACAACTGGTCGAGCGGCCTTACGTACTTGCTGTTGCTTTTGGCTTGGGAGGGGCTGTCCCGCGTGTATCCTCCTGTCATTTTGCCGGGGCCGTGGGAGAGCTTGCAGACGTTGATTGGCTTATACGAAAAAGGCCGCCTGATGGAGTCGCTGCTCTACTCGTTTCTCAGGCTCGCAGCGGGCTTCGGTATCGCTTTTTTGCTTGGAACCGGGCTTGGCGTCTTCGCAGGCGCACAAGAGCTGGTGTTCAAGCTGGTTAGCCCGGCCGTTTCCGTGTTGCAGGCAGTTCCCCCCGTTTCCTGGATGCTGCTTGCCATTCTCTGGCTCGGAGTGAACGGCGGGGCGCAAATTTTCGTCGTGGCACTCGCCCTGTTTCCGCTCTTCTTTTTCAATTCCTTGCAGGGCGTGCGGCAATTGCCCAAGGAGCTGCTGGAGATGGCGCGCGTCTTTTCGGTCAATCGCCGCAAGCAGCTCGTGGATATTACTTTGCCAGCGCTCGCTCCGTTCTGGTCGGCTGCGCTTACCGTCAGCGTTGGCATGGGCTGGAAAACGATCGTCATGGCGGAGCTGATCAGCGGACAGACGGGGATCGGAGCTTCGATGAACACAGCGCGCATTTACTTGAAAACGGAAGAAGTGATGGCCTGGACATTGCTCGTTGCCTTGTTGGGGATGGCTTTGGAAGTGCTCGTGCGCAAAATCACCCGGCCGCGCGAAAGGAGGGGGAGCGCCGCATGCGATTTACAGGAATCTCGTTGAAATATGGAGCTGGTCGGCTGCTTTTCGATAACTTTTCGCTGGAGGCAGCCAAAGCTCAAGTGACGTGCCTGATGGGAACATCGGGGATTGGCAAAACGACTCTGCTGAAAATGGCTGCCGGGCTGATCCGGCCTGCGCAGGGAGTCATTTCGCGCGATGAAGGGGAACGGCTGGGCTACGTTTTTCAGGAACCGCGCCTTCTGCCTGAGAAGACGGTGCTAGAAAACGTCCTGTGGGTGTTGGAGCAACGGCAAGAGCAAGAACAAGAGCGGGTGCTTGCCATGCTGGATGCTGCTGATTTGAGTGCGGTGCTGCACGCATACCCTGACCAGTTGAGCGGCGGGATGCGGCAGCGTGTGTCGGTCGTTCGCGCTTTTGCCGCGCGGCCTGGACTGTTGTTTATGGATGAGCCTTTTCAAAGTCTGGATGCTGCTACACGAGCTGGCATGCACCAGTTGTTCAGGAAGCTGTGGGAAAGCGAGCAGCCGACCGTTTTGCTCGTGACACACGATCTGGACGAAGCGCTCGCTCTCGGAACGCGCATTGTTGTGCTGGGATGTAGGCCAATGAACATTTTGGCTGATGTAACGGCAGCTTCGGTGGAGCAACGTGGCGGCACGTACTTCTCGCAAGCAGATCAACGGAGGCTTTGGCAATTGACGACAGGAAAAGACGGGAGAGAGACAGATGACAGAAAAACAGCGGCCTTTAAGCTGGCACCATCCAGAAGTAGCGAAATATGAGCAGACAATCGCGCTGAAAATTCCCGGGTACGCCTACTTGTACGAAATGACGGAGCGCCTGCTGGGAGCGCAGCTGCCGCAAACCGGAGAGCAGAAGCACATCCTTGTTGTAGGCGCTGGCGGCGGTCAGGAAATCGTGACGCTGGGAGCAAAACATGAGCATTGGACGTTTACAGGTGTTGATCCATCCGCACAAATGCTCGAACGCGCCCGGCACAGAACGGCTGGCGCGGACTTGGCTGCGCGTACGGTTTTGCACGAAGGAACGGTCGACGTGCTGCCGGAGCAGACAGCCTACGATGCGGCGACATGTCTGCTCGTGCTTCATTTTGTCAAAGGTCTTGCCACAAAAAGAGAGCTGTTGCAGCAGATTGCCGCACGTCTGAAGCCAGGTGCCCCGTTTTGTCTCGCAGCCATTGCTGGCGATCCGCAGTCGCAGGCGTTTGCCATGCAAATGCAAGCCTGGCGCACGCATATGACCGACAACGGCATTTCGCTTGCCGAGTGGGAGCGCTTTGCCGCCTCCATGGGCCAAGAATCTGATCCGATCCCTGCCTGCCAAGTGCAAGAGCTGATGGAAGAGGTGGGCTTCGAGCACAGCTCGCGCTACTTCGGTTCTTATCTGATCAATGCCTGGTTCGCGGTCAAAAGTAGCAGGTGATGATGATGCAAACAGGCGTGCAGTTTCAGACGCTTATGAGTGCGAAACAGCGCTTTTTCATGATGACAGCGATCTGCCTTGGAGCTTTTTTGTCGCATTTCACGGCAGGAGTCGTCAACGTGTCGCTGCCTTCTTTTACGCAACTGTTTCAGACGGAGTTGGGAGTGGCCCAATGGATTACGACCGGATATTTGCTCGTCATCGCTTCGCTGCTTCCCGTCATGGGCAAGCTCGGTGACCGATACGGCCACCGGATGCTTCACAACTACGGCTTTTTGCTCTTTACCATCAGCTCGGTTCTCGTCGCATGTTCGACGACGATTGCCACACTGCTTGTCCTGCGGGTCGTGCAAGCCGTCGGTGCGGCGATGTTTCAGGCTACGAATATCGCTCTGATTACACTGCTGCTGCCAAAGGAAGTGCGTGGGAGAGCACTTGGGATTATGAGCACGGCTGTAGCGCTCGGCGGGATGACTGGCCCGATTGCAGGCGGATTTATTGCTTCCGTACTCAGCTGGGAATGGCTGTTTCTCGCGCATGTTCCGGTAGCGGTTGTAGCGACTGTGCTTGCGTTTCGCTACATTCCTGTTCACTTGCCGAAAAAACAGGCGAAATCAATCGATGTTTTTGGCTCAGGCTTGTTCACGATTGCAGCCAGTTCCCTGATTTTTGCGATTTCTGGCGGAAATGAATGGGGCTGGCTATCGGCGCGGCAAATCATGCTTTACGGGCTTGCCGTCGTAGTGCTCTGGCTGTTGATCTGGCGAGGACGCCATCAGGCAGAGCCGTTTTTGCCTGTCGCGGTTTTTCGGCTTCCTGCTGTCTCGACAGGGCTTTTGATCAGTTTTGCTTCGTTCGTGTTGGCCAACCTGGTTTTGGTCGCTATGCCGTTCTACCTGCTTGATTATGCGAAAATGTCTTCTCTGTCAGCTGGCTATCTGCTCACAGCGTACCCTCTGCTGCTGGCATTGACGGGGCCGCTTGGGGGCTGGGCCGCCGACCGTTATCAGGCTCAAGCCGTTGTACTGGCCGGACTGGGGAGCATGGGAGCAGGACTGGCCGCTCTGGGAGTATGGCTTGGGCACATGTCCACGGTTGAACTGATCGCAGCGATCGCGCTGGTGGGCGCCGGGATGGGGTTGATCGCCTCGCCAAACAACAGTTACATCATGAAGCACGTTCCGCTGGAGCATGCCGGGGCAGTCGGGGGCATGATCGCGCTCACCCGAAATGCAGGACTGGTGACAGGCGCGGCACTTGGCCTGGGGATGATGAACGGACAAACAGCAGGGGCGCAACCAGATTTGGAAGCGTACAAAACCGTGTTCATCATGGGTGGCTGGCTCAGCTTATGCTGCCTGTGCATCTGGGGGTATGCGACCCGTAGCAACGACCGGAAAAAGCGAGCAAACGGATAGGGACCAGACGGATGCCAGGCTTCAATTTTTCCAGTCTATGCAGGGGGCAGGGCCGAGAAGCTTTTACAGAAGAGAGGACGAGGCGCATGAAAAAACAAAAAATCCTGGTGGTGGGCGGTTACGGACATGTAGGGGCAACGATCTGCAAGGAACTCGGGGAGCTGTATCCAGGCCAGGTGTATGCCGCCGGGCGCAGCATGGAAAAGGCCGAGGCTTTTTGCCGGGAAACAGCGGGGAAAGTGCGCCCCCTCGCGTTCGATCTTCGACAGCCGCCAGAGCAGGAGCTGCTTGCGGAAGTAAAGCTGGTGGTGATGTGTCTGGACCAGCATGATACGGCATTCGCCGAGCAGTGCCTTTTGAGCGGAACGCACTACATCGATGTGTCTGCATCCGGTGCCTTTTTGACCCGCCTGGAGCAATGGGGCAGGCGTTCCCAAGCGAAGGTTACAGGAACTGCCGTGCTCAGTATCGGACTTGCGCCGGGCTTGACGAATCTGCTCGCAGCCCATGCGCATCGTTTGCTGGAAGAAGTGACGGAGCTGGATATTTTCATCATGCTCGGTTTAGGAGATCGGCACGGCAAGGCGGCGATGGAATGGACCGTAGACCATCTGTGCACGCGCTATGATGTGACGCAAGATCATCGCCGGGTGAGCGTAGAGAGCATGACAGACGGCAAACTGGTCGATTTCGGAGCAAAACTGGGGAAAAAGAAAGCGTACCGCTTCCCTTTTTCCGATCAGCAGACACTCGCCGGAACGCTCGGTGTAGCGTCAGTCTCCACACGGCTTTGTTTTGATCAGGAGTGGGTGACGAGAGCAGTGGCTGCGTTTCGCCGCAGCGGAATTTGCCGACTGCTCAAGCGGTCAGCGGTACGGAAAGCCGTCGTGGAATCGTTTTTGCGCTGGAAATGGGGAGACGATCTATTTGCCATCAAGATCGAGGCACGGGGAAAAGCGGGCAATCACGCGGCAATGGCGACGTGTCAGTTGCAAGGGCGCGACCAGTCCCATATGACGGCAAAAGTGGCCGCATTTGCAGCTAAAACACTCTACTCGGAAGATTTTCCGCAAGGCGTGTACCATATTGAACAGTTGTTTAAATGGGAACAAATGCGGGCATGGCTGCCAAAAGAAGCGGATTTGCAGGTTTCTGTAAGCGAATTGCCCCGATAGATGAAGCAGGGCCGGGAGAAAAACTTTCTTCTGGCCCGAAAGGTTGACAACGAGCCATGCTGGTTCTATAATTATCTTAAATTAAAGATATTTACTGCACGCGCTCATCAGCTTCTCGACCAATCAAGTTTGTTGCAGTCAGTATCCTCAAGGGCAATAGGCAAGTTGTTTTTTGTGTTAATATCTTAAATTTAAGATTTTTAAAAATGATGATAATGGCACACACCATTCGGTGATGTCGAGGAGGAAATCAAAATGAGCGAGTTTACTGCATTAGTGAAAAAACGGAGATCTGCCAATAAATTTATCCCTACTGAATCTATTACGACAGCTGAACTTGAGGAGATCATGTCGCTCGTCAAATTTGCCCCATCCGCTTTTAATCTCCAGCACGCGCACTATGTGATCGTGACCGAGCCAGAGACAAAGGAACGAGTATATGAAGCAGCACAGAGACAGTATAAGGTAAAAACTGCGTCCGCTGTCATCTTGGTGCTCGGCGATCTGGAGGCGTACAAAAATGTGGGGCCAATCCACGAGGGGCTGCTGCATTTGGGAGTCATGGATCAGCGCGAATACGATCAAACTGTATCGTCTGTCCATTCCTTCTATGAAGCTGGTGGAGATCAGCTCAAACGGGATGAAGCGATTCGCAATGCCAGCCTGTCGGCCATGCTCTTCATGCTTGCCGCCAAAGACAAGGGCTGGGACACGTGCCCGATGATCGGCTTTGATCCGGAAGCAGTCCGCGATATTTTGCGCATTCCGGAACGTTATGTGCCGACGATGATGATTACGATCGGAAAAGAAGATACAGCGAGCCAACGCGTGAGAGGATACCGCAAGCCGGTAGGGGAGTTCGTCAGCTACAACACATTCCAGGCCGAATAATCGAGAAATAGAAGCAAAAATATATGAAGGAGGTCATCAGCTATGTCTCAACAAACAGCAGGTATTCATCATATTACAGCCTTTGTCAAAAATGCACAGGATAACGTTGATTTTTACGCAGGCATTCTCGGTCTGCGACTGGTCAAAAAAACGATCAACTTCGATGCCCCCGAAGTGTACCATCTGTACTTCGGCAACGAGGTGGGCAGTCCCGGAACGGCGATCACTTTCTTCCCGTGGGAAACGGCGCGACATGGCCGCATAGGCGGTGGACAAGTCGGCTACACTACTTTTCTCGTTCCTGTCGGCTCGCTCGATTTTTGGGAAAAGCGTCTCGACAAGTTCCAGGTGGAATACCGCCGCATAGAGCGCTTCCAGGAAATCTATCTGCAATTTGCCGACAAGGACGGTTTGCAACTGGAGATTGTCGAGCGCGAAGGCGGCCCTGCGAGCCAGTGGACGTTTGGAGGTATTCCCGCTGACAAGGCAATCAAAGGGTTCGGTGGAGCGATTCTGTACAGCGTTGCGCCGAAGCACACGATGGAAGTGCTGGAAAAGCTGATGGGCCTGACCCGAGTCGGCGAAGAAAACGGGCTTGTCCGCTTCCAGGCACCCGGCGACCTTGGCAATATCATTGATGTCAACGCCGAGCCAATGCCGAGAGGCGCAGGCGGAGCAGGAACTGTGCACCATATCGCTTGGCGGGCGAAGGATGACCAGGATCACCGCTTGTGGCAATCACGAGTGGCGCAGTCCGGCTTCCATCCTACCGATATTATTGATCGGCAGTATTTCCACGCCATCTATTTCCGCGAGCCAGGCGAGATTTTGTTTGAGATTGCCACTGACCCGCCAGGCTTTGAACGAGACGAGCCATTCGAGTCGCTCGGTGAAAAGCTGATGCTGCCCGAATGGTATGAACCACATCGCGCCGAGATCGAGCAGGGACTGCCGCCGATTGCCGTGCGCGTGCTTGCGGAGGATAAGGAATGAAACACATTTTTCGAAAAGGAAGCGATCTCGCAGCCCCCACTCTGTTGCTGTTGCATGGAACAGGAGGGGACGAAAACGATCTCGTGCCGCTGGCTGAGCTGATTCATCCCGGCGCTTCTATTCTCAGCGTCAGAGGCAACGTCCTGGAAAACGGCATGCCCCGGTTTTTCCGTCGCCTGGCAGAGGGTGTGTTCGATGAGGAAGATTTGGTGTTCCGCACGGAGGAGCTGCATGAATTTTTGAATCAGGCAGCGGTCAACTACCAGTTGGACAGGGAGAATATCGTCGCAGTCGGATATTCCAACGGAGCGAACATTGCCGGAAGCTTGCTGTTCCATTACGCCAATTCGTTGCGCGGGGCGGTGCTGTATCATCCGATGGTGCCAAGGCGCGGGATTCCCCTGCCTGACATGAGCGGCATCCCGGTGTTCATCGGGGCGGGAACGAACGACCCGATTTGCTCTCCCGAGGAGTCGGAGGAGCTGAAGCAGCTGTTGGCAGCGGCTGGGGCCGATGTGACTTTGCACTGGGAGTCATACGGTCACCAGTTGACCAGGCTGGAAGTGGACGCTTCCGCCAACTGGTTTGCAGAGACGTTTAACCAATAAGAATCGAAGGCCATTGTTGCTTAGGCAGCGATGGCTTTTTGTTCATCTGCCGTTCATATTCCCTAACTATACTGATGAAAGCAACCTTGCGTCCCTTTTCCGCAACGGAACTGAACCGGAAAAATTGCGTAAGGGACTGCATCGCGGGAGATGCTACCCGTTATAATCAGATCATCAGCCTTGAGATAGACACGGCAAGGGGAGAAGCCTGATGAAAATGACGATCTTGGTCGCAGATGACGATGCGCACATTCGTGAACTGCTGAGATTTTATTTGGAAAAAGAAGGATACCGCGTGCTGGCTGCCGCAGATGGGAGCCAGGCATCCGTTTTGCTTGAGCAGGAAAAAGTTCAGTTGGCGATCGTCGATGTGATGATGCCGGGGAAAAACGGCTGGGAGCTGTGCAAGGAGATTCGCGAATACTACGATATTCCCGTCATCATGCTGACGGCAAAAGGCGAAGTGAGGGACAAGGAAAAAGGATTTTTGGCCGGAACGGACGACTACCTCACCAAGCCGTTCGAGCCGACGGAATTGCTGTATCGGATCAGGGCCTTGCTGCGCCGCTACCAGATGGTCAGCAAGCAGGTCATTGTCATGCATGACACCGTCATCGACCGGATGAGCCACGTTGTAAAAATCAAAGACGAAGTCATGCATCTCCCTCTCAAGGAGTTTGAACTGCTCGCCCAGCTCGCCAGTTTTCCCGACCGGACTTTTACGCGGGATCAACTGCTGGATTTGGTGTGGGGAGGAGATAACGAGAGCGACAGCCGCACGATCGATGTCCACATCAAACGGCTGCGGGAAAAATTTACGGACAAGACCGATGACTTTGTCATTTCCACTGTTCGCGGCCTCGGCTACAAGCTGGAGGTGCGCGGCGGATGAGATCCCTCTACTTTCGGGTCGTGCTCATGTTCGTCGCGATTGTCATCGTCAGCGGGACGCTCGGCTTTCTCCTTGCCAACGAATATTACCAGCGCAACATGCGCACGTACAATGAACAAAAAATTACCCGGATCGGACAGCAGATTATCGATTTGTACGAGCATAATGCCGCCAGTATGGACTTGCCTGCCTTTATGACCCATGTAGCCAATCTCAATTTTCAGCTGTATCTCGTAGACGAGAACGGACAAGTCCAAACGTTCGGAGCGCCTTTCCGCGACCAGCAGATTGAGCCGCAGATCGTGCAAAAGGTGCTTGCTGGGGAAACGTACAGAGGAATCGCCGAAGAACAACACGGATTGTTCGTTACCGGATTTTTTGAAAATACGCTGAAAAACAGCATCGGTTTGCCGCTGGAAGCAGAAGGACGGAAATACGCCTTGTTTGTGCGGCCCAGCATCGAGCAGCAGTTTGGCGAGGTCCATGTGATGTTTGCCGTGCTGCTTGCCGCCATGTTTTTGCTCAGCTTGATGTTTATTCTGATATTCACCCGCTATTTGGTTCGGCCGATCCAAAAACTGAGCCAGGCGACGAAAAAGCTGGCGGAAGGCGAGTACGAAATCCAGCTCGACATCTCGCGCCGAGACGAAATCGGGGAGCTGGCGGCCAACTTTGCGCAGATGACAGAATCGTTGAAGCAGCTCGATGACATGCGCCAAGAGTTTGTTTCCAACGTCTCGCACGAAATCCAGTCTCCGCTTGCTTCCATCCAGGGATTTTCCCAGGCGATCCGCAGCGGCGGCATGCCAGAGGCGCAAAAGGCGGAGTATTTGGCGATTATCGAAGAAGAGAGCAGGCGACTCTCCTCACTGAGCAAACAGCTTTTGACGCTCGCTTCGCTGGACAAGGAAACGGGCTTGTACGAGCCGAGCGAATATCGGCTGGACGAGCAGTTGCGACAAGTCGTACTGCTGCTGGAACGCCAATGGCAGCAGAAAAAGCTGGAGCTAGAGCTGGAACTGCCGGACACACTCGTCACCGCAGACAAGCAGCTGTTCAATCAAGTATGGATCAATTTGCTGTCCAACAGCATCAAGTTTACTCCGCCGCATGGCACCATTTTTGTCTCGATTCGGCAATCGCCCGACATCGCCGTCATCATCCGCGATACAGGGATCGGCATTTCGGAGGAGGAGCGCCAGCACATTTTCGAGCGCTTTTACAAAGGCGACAAGTCCCGCAACCGGGAAGCGACAGGCAGCGGACTCGGTTTAGCCATCGTCCAGAAAATTGTCCAGGTTGCAAAAGGCAGCATCGAAATCGACAGCCAAACAGGAGTCGGCACGACCATCAAGGTCACTTTGCCAGCCCAGGAACGCCCCCGCAAGTAAGCCAAGCCGGGGGCGTTTTCATTTGCCGCGAAGTCATAAATACTAGCCACAGCCATTACGTTAGGAAAAGGATGATGCGTCATTGCATGAGCGTGAAAATAATGGAAAAAGAGGGGCTACGGGATGAATGCTGGACTGTACGACTACTGGCTCGTCTTTGTGACAGGCTTGCTCAGCGCTCCTCACTGCATCGGGATGTGCGGCGGGATCATGTCCACCATGACGCTTCAATCCAAAGCGTCGCTTGCGCAAACGATCCTGGCATACAATACGGGGCGAATTGTGACGTACATGGCCGTAGGCGCATTTATGGGCTTTGTCGGATCGTTTGTGAATGCGGCAGGAGTCGTAGTCGGATTGCAGGGAATTGCCAATATCGCCGGAGGGCTGTTGATCATTCTCTGGGTCGTCAAAAAAGTGGCGCTGCCTTTGGATAAATACAGTCCGCTCAAACTCCCCGCCGCGCAAAAGCTGTTGCAATTGCAAAAAGAGCGGCAGGGAACAGTGCCTGTGCTGGCAAGCGGACTGCTGCTGGGCTTTTTGCCCTGCGGACTGACGTATACGATGCACATGAAAGCCGCCGCTACTGGCAGCGTCCTGCAAGGGATGACGACCTTGGGCGTGTTTGGCTTGGGCACTTTGCCCGCGCTCGTGGCAATCGCGTTGTTTTCACTGGTTTTGTCGAAAGCATTTCGCTCCAAGGTGATGGTCATGGGCAACGCTCTTGCGCTCTGCATCGGGATATTGTCCGTCTTGCGGGGAATGGCCATCAACGGCTGGATTCCCACCGTTAATCCGTGGCTGTGGTAGTCATTACAATGCTTTTAGCTATTATGGCTCCACTTCAAAAGAATACGCTGTGCTCATGGCTGTGCCGTCCATCTCGAAAGTAATCGTAGCCAGCCATTCTCCCAGCATGGTCGGCACGATTTGCGCGACGTATTCGCCTGCTTTTTCCTGCGTCGCTTCAAAGACGATAGCGCCGTGGTCCATATTGGGCATGGTCAGGGACACGGAGACTTTTGCTTTGGCCAGCTTGGCTGCATGCTCGGCTGGCACGGTAATGCGCAGCGTGTTTTCTTTCACGTTTTTCGCCGGAGCCGGATCAAGCTCGACCTGCAACGGGATGGACAGCTCCGCAAGCATTGGCGTATCTGTTTTTTGTGCGAGAGCAGTGCTGGCGTGTTCAGCATGATCCGCAGAAGCGCAGCCAACGAGTGCAAGGAGAACGGACAACAGCAGGGACGACAGCCGAAAGAATCCGGATTTTCGCAGCATTCTCACCACTTTCCCATGAGTTACAAGCTTCCCTATCGTATTCATGACAGTTGCCATTCATACTTCATCTTCTACTGAATTGTCCTGCCGCATAGGTTGGACATGAGGGCATGTACGGAAGCTGAAGGGGAGTTTTTCATGACCATCAACCAAACGTATCAGGTCACAGGGATGACTTGTGCAGCGTGCGCCAACCGGATTGAAAAGCGGCTGCGAAAAGTTCAGGGCGTCCAGGAAGTCCACGTCAATCTGACGACCAACAAGGCTCGGGTAGCCTTTGATCCTGCGCAAACCAACGATCAGGAGATCATGACCAAGATTGAACAGCTCGGTTTTTCCGCGAGTTTGAAGCAAGCAGAGCTTCAGGAGGAAAAAAAGCTGCTGCTTCGGCGGTTTATTTTCTCGGCTATTTTGACGATCCCGCTTTTGTGGGCGATGGCGGCGCACTTTTCCGTCCTGTCATTCATCTGGGTGCCGAGCTTGTTTCTTCTGCCGCTGTTTCAGTTTGCACTGACGCTGCCGATCCAGCTGTTTATCGGGCAGTCGTTTTACATCGGGGCGTGGAACGCGTTGAAAAACCGTTCCGCCAATATGGACGTGCTGGTTGTGCTGAGCACCTCGACCGCCTTTTTGTACAGTCACTATTTGACGTTTACGACCATCGGGCAGGAGAGTCACGGTCTGACAGTCTATTACGAGTCTTGCGCCGTCATTTTTACGTTTCTGCTCCTGGGCAAATATTTGGAGGCGATGGCGAAAGACCGGACGAAAAATGCCATCGGACAGCTTCACCAGCTTCAACCGACGATGGCGCATGTCCTGCGCGGCGATGAGGTGCGGGCTGTTCCGGTAGCAGAGCTGGCAACGGGCGATATTTTCATCGTCAAGCCAGGCGAGCGGATTCCGACAGACGGAATCGTGCTGGAAGGGCACGCGAGCGTCGATCAGTCGATGTTTACCGGAGAGAGTCTGCCTGTGGAAAAATGGGGCGGCCATTCCGTAATCGGCGCCACGTTGAACCAGAGCGGCTGGCTCAAGGTAAAAGCGACAAAAGTAGGCGAGGATACCGCGCTGACGCAAGTGATTCGCACTGTGGAGGAAGCGCAGCTGTCCAAAGCCCCGATCCAGAGAGTGGCGGATGAAATCACGGACGTGTTCGTGCCGATTATCATCGCGATTGCCGTTATCACTTTTGTTGCCTGGTACTACGTCTTTACCGCGCAAGATTTGGGCGGCGCGCTGGAAAAGGCGATCGCTGTCCTGATCATCGCTTGCCCGTGCGCACTCGGTCTGGCTACGCCCATGTCGATCCTGGTGGTGTCTGGACGGGCGGCACAGATGGGCATTTTGTTCAAGCAGGGAAAATTTTTGGAAGTGCTGCAAAAGGTCGATACGGTTGTGTTTGACAAAACGGGAACATTGACCCGAGGGGCTCATCAGGTCGTCGGGATTAATACACGCGGATGGAGCGAGGCGGCGTTTTTGCGTCTGGTGGCCGGGGCGGAGTTGACCTCTGAGCATCCGTTGGCGGCAACCATCGTGGCTCATGCCCAAAAACAAGGCTTGTCCATTCCGGCAGCTACGTCCTTCGCATCCCTTCCCGGCTATGGGATCGAGGCGACTGTGGAAGGCCATACGGTTGTAGTCGGATCTTCCAAGCTGCTGACCCGAAAAAACATGGACATCGCCCCTTTGCAAAGTCAGGTGGAGCTTCACGGGGCGGAAGGAAAAATGGTGCTGCTGGTCGGCATTGACGGGCGTTTGGCTGGATACGTGGTGCTGTCGGATCAATTGAAGCGAGACGCGAAAAAAGCAGTCGCCCAACTGAGAAAAATGGGCAAGGAAATCATCATTATTACCGGAGACAATCCGCATACGGCGGCAAGCGTGGCAAGACAGGCCGGCATCGGGCAAGTGTACGCCGGGGTGCTGCCTGCGCAAAAAGCGGAGTTGATCTGGGAGCTGCAAGCAAAAGGGAAAAAAGTCGCCATGGTCGGCGACGGGATCAACGATGCGCCAGCCCTGTCCGCAGCCAGTGTCGGCATTGCCTTGGGCACCGGAGCCGACATTTCCAAAGACTCGGCAGATGTCATCATCATGCACGGAGAGGTACGCGGCGTTGTCCACGCCATCAGGCTCAGCCAAATGGCGATGAAAAATATTCGGCAAAATTTGTTTTGGGCGTTTTTTTACAATGCCATTGCCATCCCGGCGACGATGCTTGGCTTTTTGGCTCCGTGGCTTGCGGGCATCGCCATGGCGTTCAGTTCGCTGTCGGTAGTGCTGAACTCTTTGCGCATGCGCAACAGGCGCATGGAAAAATAAAAAACCGAGCCATCAGGTAGCTCGGACATTCGCTTTCTGTTCTTTTGCGTGCTCTACGCCCGCGAGGATCAAGTGGCGCACATGGTCATCGTCGAGCGAGTAAAAGACGAGCTTGCCTTCCTTGCGGTACTTGGCCAACCCCATATTGCGAAGAAGCCGCAGATGATGCGAGGTGTTGGCGATGGAACTGCCGATGATGGCTGCCACGTCGCAGACGCAAAGCTCGTCTTCCATGGACAGAATATGAATGATTTTCGCCCGGGTGTCGTCCGCCAGCGCTTTGAATATTTTCGCTACCCCTAATGATTCGCCAGCGTGCGGCTTCAAGCGACTGACCTTTTCTTCGTCGTAACATTGAATTTCACAGATGTCGTCCATCGTTATAATCACCTCTTGCCCACTACAATGTTCTACTATTATAGACATTCACATGAAAAGAGAAAAGATAGCGGCGCACTGATCAGGGGGCAGCCCCGTATTTTTGGATGCAAAAGTTTGGCAGCATCGTTTTTTGCTTGATCAAGCAACTTGGCTTGTCTCTTGCCATATGAATAGGCGAAGGGTTGTTTCTCATCCAATACAAGGAGGGGTGAGCGTGATGGAAGCAACGCAAAGGACACGTTACAAGCTGGTGATTGTAGGCGGAGGCAGTGCAGGCATATCGGTTGCGGCGCGTCTGCTGCGCCAATCACGCGCGTTAATCGGCCAGATCGCCATCATTGATCCTGCAAGCAAGCACTATTATCAACCGTTGTGGACACTGGCAGGTGCGGGTGTCGTCAGCCGGGAGTCGACGGAGCGCGACGAAGCCTCCGTGATTCCCAAAGGAGCGGTCTGGGTACAGGATGCCGTCACCAAATTTTTGCCCCAAAACAATACCGTCATGACAGCGTCGGGAACAGCTGTGCATTATGATTTTCTGGTTGTCGCCGCTGGCATCCAGATTGATTGGGGTAAGGTAAAGGGACTGAAGGAAAGCATCGGCAAGCATGGGGTGTGCAGCAATTACTCGTATGACTACGTCGAGAGCACGTGGGAGCAAATTCGCCATTTTCAGGGAGGCAACGCGCTGTTTACCAACCCGAACACTCCTGTGAAATGCGGCGGAGCACCGCAGAAAATCATGTACCTCGCTGACGATTCCTTTCGCAAAACAAAGGTGCGCTCCCGCTCGACCGTGCGTTTTGTCTCCGGCGCAGCGGCTATTTTCGGTGTGAAAAAATACGCGAAAGCCTTGCAAAAAGTCATTGAAAGAAAACAGATTGAGACGATCTTCAAGCATAATCTCGTAGAAATCGTCGCGGATAAAAAGCAAGCCATTTTCGAGAACCTGGACACAAAAGCGCAAGTAGCCATGCCGTACGAGATGATCCATGTCGTGCCGCCGATGAGTGCGCCGGATTTTATCAAGCACAGTCCGCTCGCTGCCGCTGACGGCTGGGTCGATGTCGATCCGTTCACCCTGCAGCATGCTCGCTTCCCCAACATCTTTGGCATAGGCGATTGCACCAACTTGCCTACCTCCAAAACAGGGGCGGCGATTCGCAAGCAAGCACCAGTCGTCGTGCAAAACGTCTTGTCGCTCCTTGAAGGAAAACCGATGACCGAGCGATACGACGGCTATACATCGTGCCCGCTCGTCACTGGTTACGGCAAATTGATCCTGGCTGAATTTGATTACGAGCTGAATCCGCGCGAGACATTCCCTTTTGACCAATCCAAGGAACGGTTAAGCATGTATTGGCTGAAAAAAGAGCTGCTCCCGCGGATGTACTGGCACGGCATGCTTCCGGGAAAGTTGTAGGACCACGCGAGCGGATGGCTGCTTGATAAAAGACAGGAGGCTGATTTTCATGCTGCTTAAATATTTTTACGATGAAAAACTCGCCCAGGCATCTTATTTGGTAGGTTGCCAGGCAACAGGGGAAGCGATCGTGATTGATCCGGCGCGCCATATTGAGCCATATGTACAGGCAGCGAAAGCAAATGGACTGAAGATTGTCGCTGCGACGGAAACCCATATTCATGCCGATTTCCTCTCGGGAGTAAGGGAAATCGGGGAAAGATTGGGAGCGACGCTGTATTTGTCAGACGAAGGCGGGCCGGACTGGAAGTATCGGTATGCAGCCCAGTACGAGCACCGCTTGCTGCGCGACGGGGAAACATTCCGCATCGGTCATCTGACGTTCGAAGTCCTGCATACACCGGGGCATACGCCAGAGCATATTGCCCTGCTTTTGACAGACAGAGGCTGGCCGGACACGGAACCGATGGGCATTTTTACGGGCGATTTTGTGTTTGTCGGTGACATTGGGCGTCCCGATTTGCTGGAAAAGGCGGCTAACGTAAGCGGCTCGGCTGACGAAATGGCGAGAAAGATGTTTCACTCGTTACAGCGGTTCAAGCAGCTTCCTGACTATTTGCAAGTGTGGCCGGGGCATGGGGCAGGCAGTGCGTGCGGCAAAGCGATCGGGGCTGTGCAGTCTTCGACGGTTGGCTATGAAAAACGTACGAACTGGGCGTTGCAGCATGAGCGTGAAGAGGAGTTTGTGCAGCAATTGCTCCAGGGCCAGCCTGAGCCTCCTACATACTTTGCGATGATGAAACATCTGAACAAAGTCGGGCCACAACCGCTGCAAGCGATAGCGGCACCTGTGCAGGCGGAAGCTTCCATTGGCGTGCTGGAAGAATGGAAGCAGCAGGGAGTAGTCATAGACGTCCGTCCGGCAGAAGCGTTCGCCCAAAAGCATGTGCCGGGCACTATCAATCTGCCCTGCGACAAGTCGTTCCCTACGTGGGCTGGGTGGCTGCTCGATTACGAGCGCCCGATTTTTGTGCTGGCCGAGACGCAGCTTGTTCCCGCCGTTTTGCACGATTTGCAGTCGATCGGGCTGGATCAGGTAAAGGGCACGATGGAGCTTGGCAGGGGAGAACAGCTTGCAGAACAGTCTGTTGCTTTTGAGCAGTATCAGGAAGTCACGCCAGAAGCGGTGGAAGAGCAGGTTCGGGCGGGGGAGCTATACGTGATTGACGTTCGTTACGAAAAAGAGCTGGCAGAGGGGCAGATCCCGGGCGCGAAGCACATCATGCTCGGCTATTTGCCGCAGCGCATGCAGGACTTGCCGCGTGACAAGCCAATACTGGTGCAGTGCAAGAGCGGCAGAAGGTCGGCGATCGGGGTGAGCTTGCTGAAAGCAAACGGCTTTTTACAAGTGCAAAATCTGAGCGGCGGCTTTGACGAATGGAGAAGGCGTGGGTTGCCTGTTACTCGGTGACAGAGGCTGAATAGGGCGCTGCTACCGGGCAGATCGCTATGTCGCGGGAGTCTTGGTGGTGTCTCTCCCTTTTTTTGTGTATACTCTTTTTGCAAAGATGTTGTTATTGACATTGGCCGTAAAGGATTGGCAGAATAAGGGTAGTTCTCTATAGGGAACGTTTGTTGCCGTTGAATGCATGCCAAGATAGGCATGGTGATGATGCCTGTCAACTCACGGGCTTTTCGTAACGCAACACTCTTTACGAAAAGAGCATAAAACAGGGAGAGAGAACGATGAGTTTCCAACAAAAGTGTACCAAGTGTCATTCCAAAAAAGTCGACTATACGGAAGCGATCAACCGTCGGCTGTATGTTGTGATTTACGCAGCGGTGCTGATCGTCCTTGCCCTCATTGGCATATCGGTACAAGGCACGCCTGTTATTTTCTTGTTTCTCGGCTTGATGGGTGCGTTTATCCTGTTTGCGGTCAGGATGTATCTGGAAAGGAAAAAAGTAGTCAAATGCGTTTGTCTCGATTGCGGCGAACGTTGGCAAACAACTCCCGTCGCTGTCTCCCAAAAGCAGATGAAGTAGCGAAGAAAGGCTCTCCGCCATTGTGGGGAGCTTTTTTATTTAGTGTCTGGGGGCTAAGTACGGTTGTTGATCGCGGCTGTGGTGGAGGGAGAAAACAGGAGAAACCGCTGTAGGGACGTGGGCCTCTCGCGGGGAAGCGCGGACTGCCCGTCTCCGGCGAAAAAGGAAAACCGCGTCAAAAGCAGCGAGATCGAAGAAGCGGACGCACGTTGCCGCTTAAAAGCGTGTTTTCCTTTTTCACCTCCGCCTCGGTAGGAGTCCCAAAGCCCTTTCGCTTGTTTCTCCTGTTTCCTCGGCCAACGTTTAACTTTAGTCGGATATTGCTTTTGGATGGTTGCTCAGGGGGAAATCCAGAGCAGAAATTAAACAAGTTTTTTCATGACCGGGTTGCATGAAGCGACCGTTTTCAAGAAGACTCTTGCTCATGTTTCTGTGTTTTTTTTGAAACCCCGATCACCACCGCTAAAGTACCGATGACGCAGACTACAAAGCGTCAGCTCAAACAAGCTTTTTGGCATTGGCATTTTCCTTTGAAACCCGCGCCGATCACAACCAGCCGCTGACGAGGAAAGAGACGAAATGCGAGAAAGCTCTTTGGGATACCGACCGAGGTTCCGAGGAAAAAGCGAAACACGGTTTTAAGCGTCAACGTGCGTCTGCTTCTTTGAGTCCTCTGCTTTTGACGCGGTTTCGCTTTTTCCCCGGAGCCGTGCAGTCCAGGCCCCCAGCGGGTATCCCAAGAAGCTACAGCGATTCGTCTCTTTCCTCGCCTCACCTGAAGTACCGATGACGCAATCTACAAAGCATTACCCCAAGCAAGCTTTTTCGATCAAGCAGCTCCCCAAGCAAGCCTTCAATCCACCACTCAGCATTTCCCCGCCACACCGAAGCCCTTCATCATCTCCCGTTCCTGAATTTGTCAAATAAATAGGCGAAAAACTCTAAATTGAATCTTGAACCAGGAACTGGTATCCGATAATATAATAATTAAATGTTTGTTTGAATGTTTGTTGGATATATTCAGATGAGTTGGGGAAAATAGATGCTTGGGAAATAGGTGAGAGCATATGGCAAATGAACAAAAACATGACGGGTGCTGCAGCGGGCACCATTGCAGCTCAGAACATACCCATGGCAAAAAAACACTCACAGTGCTGGAGTCTGCGGCTGCCGTTGCCTCTGACGGTACGGCCGCTCTGTCCGGAAAGGCGATTGTCTACAGTGTGCACGGCATGGATTGCAGCTCGTGCGCCAAGTCGCTGGAAAGGCACATGCGGACGCTTCCAGCGGTGAAGGATGTCAGTGTTAATTTTTCAACCGGAAAAATGCAGCTTGTCTCTGACGGTTTGCAGGATGACGCGGTGATCAGGGAAGTCGCCAAGGCGGGGTACAGCGCCCAGCGGCTGGAGCGCAGAACATCTGGTGAGGCGGTCAAAAAAGATCAGGCGGGCACGCTGCTCACGACTCTTTCCGGAGTTTTTCTGGCGCTTGGCTTCGCAAGCTCCTTGACCAGCTTGGACGCATTGGTCAGCACGATTCTTTACGCACTCGCCATTATTAGCGGCGGCTATCGTCCGGCGCGCAGTGCTTTTTACGCGATCAAAAGCAAGTCGCTGGACATGAACGTACTGATGTCAGTTGCTGCGATCGGGGCTGCTCTGATCGGAGAGTGGCTGGAAGGGGCAACGGTTGTCTGGTTGTTCTCAATCGGCAATTTGCTGCAAACGAAGTCGATCGAAAAAACGCGCGACTCGATTCGCAATTTGATGGATCTCGCGCCGCCGGAAGCGTGGGTGAAAAAAGGCGAGACGCTGACCCGGATGTCCGTAGAAGAGATTGGCGTAGGCGATGTGATCGTGGTTAAGCCGGGAGAGAAAATTCCGCTCGACGGCGATATATTGGCGGGGCATTCCAGCGTGAACCAGGCTCCGATTACAGGGGAGTCCATTCCCGTCGACAAACAGGCTGGCGACGCCGTATTTGCAGGCAGCGTGAACGAAAGCGGCGCATTGGAAATCAAAGTGACGAAGCTCGTCGCAGATACAGCGATTGCGCGAATCATTCACCTAGTGGAAGAGGCTCAGGAGAAAAAAGCTCCGACGCAGGCGTTTGTCGACAAGTTTGCCGCCATGTACACGCCGATTGTGCTGATTCTCGCCTTGCTCGTGATTGTGTTTCCTCCGCTGTTTGGCTTTGGCACATGGGGAGAATGGTTTTACAAGGCATTGGAGCTGCTTGTGGTTGCCTGCCCTTGCGCGTTGGTTATCTCGACGCCAGTTGCCATTGTTTCCGCGATCGGGAATGCCGCCAGAAATGGCGTGCTGATTAAAGGCGGGACTTTTTTGGAGAAGGCAGGAGCGATTGAAGCGATTGCTTTTGACAAAACAGGCACGCTGACAGAAGGCAAGCCGCGCGTGACTCAGGTGGTGGCAGTGGGAGAGGCGGAGGACGTCATCCTTGCCATTGCCCGGACGATGGAAGAGCGCTCCAACCACCCGATTGCCCAGGCGATTGTCGCTTACGCCAAGCAAAAGCAGATAGCCGCACGAGCGGGCGACGATTATCAGGCGCTGGTAGGAAAAGGCGTGCAGGCGACGGTAGATGGTGTGGTTTATTACGCAGGGAAGCCGGCGCTTTTCGAAGAGCTGGGGATTGACATGAGTCCTTGGAAGGAACAAATCGCTTCCTTGCAAGTCGAAGGCAACACACTGATTGTGGTTGGCACGAAGCACGAGCTGCTCGGCATGATCGCTGTAGCAGATGCGATTCGCGAGATTACGGTTGGCGCGATCAGTCAAATAAAAGCAGCCGGAATCAGCGAAATCATCATGCTGACAGGCGACAATGCCGGGACAGCGAAAAAGGTAGCGGCCCAGACGGGAGTCGATCGCTATTTTGCCGAGCTGCTTCCGCAGGACAAGGTCGAAGCAGTGAAAAAGCTGCAACAAGAGGGCAAAGTCGTCGCCATGGTCGGCGACGGAATCAACGACGCCCCTGCGCTGGCAACCGCCGACTTGGGTATCGCCATGGGCGGGGCAGGCACGGATACCGCGATGGAAACGGCAGATATCGTGCTGATGGCCGACAATCTGGAGAAGCTGCCGCATACGGTGAGAATCAGTCGCAAAGCGCTTGTGATCATCAAGCAAAACATCTGGTTCTCCATCGTGGTGAAGCTGGTTGCACTCGTGCTGATTTTCCCGGGCTGGTTGACCTTGTGGCTGGCTGTACTGAGCGATACAGGCGCTGCTTTGATCGTGATTTTAAACAGCATGCGCTTGCTCAGAATGAAACCGTAATGTGCTGAACGGCAAAAAGAAAAGGGAGAGAGCCATCGAGGCTCATCTCCCTTTTTCGTTTGTTGGTGCAGGCTTGTCCTCGTTTAGACCAGGACGCCGCCGCCGTAACGCTCAAATTCTTTTTGCGTGCAAGCGACATAGTGACCTGGCTCGATTTCCCGCAGCACTCTTTCTTCGGTCTGGTTCTGCAAGTATTCCTGATCGTCGAAAACAATCCGTTTGCGGTTGCGCTCGTAATCCGGGTCTGGCAGAGGGATAGCCGAAAGCAGAGACTTGGTATACGGGTGAATCGGGTTTTCGTACAAGCGGTTGCTCTCCGCCAGCTCCACGATTTTGCCGCGATACATCACGCCGATCCGGTCACTGATGTATTTCACCATCGACAGGTCATGGGCGATGAACAAATAGGTCAGGCCCTTTTCTTTTTGCAGACGTTTGAGCAGGTTGATAACCTGAGCCTGGATGGATACGTCCAGAGCAGAGATCGGCTCGTCCGCGATAATGAACTCGGGATCGACAGCCAAAGCGCGGGCAATTCCAATGCGTTGGCGTTGTCCACCGCTGAACTCATGCGGATAGCGGTTGGCGTGCTCGCGGTTCAGACCGACTGTTTCCAGCAGCTCGTGTACTTTCGCGATGCGCTGCTCTTTGGTAGCCAGTTTGTGAATATCCAGACCTTCTGCAATAATATCGGATACAGTCAGGCGAGGATTCAGAGACGAATACGGGTCCTGGAAAATCATCTGGATTTTGCGGTTCAGCCATTTCTTCTCGTCGCCTGTTTTTTTGCCGTGAACACTCTTGCCTTTGAACAGCACTTCGCCGTCTGTCGCATCGTACAGGCGGAGGATGGTGCGGCCAGTTGTGGACTTGCCACACCCGGATTCTCCTACCAGTCCGAAAATCTCGCCTTTGTAGATGTCAAAATTGATTCCGTCAACCGCTTTCAAAATATGGCCGCCGCCAAGATCGAAATGCTGTTTCAGGTCTTTGACCTCTACAAGCTTTTCGCGCTGGTCATACGATTTCGCTGCTTGCGGGCGTTGCACTTCGACTTTCTTTTCGTCGCTGTCTGTTTTGCGTCTCACTGCGGATGCAGGAGGATCGATTTGCGGAGCCATCTCATGCAACAACCAGGTTGCAGCATAGTGCGTCTCCGAGATTTTGAACATCGGTGGCTCAAATTCCAGATCGACTTGCAGCGCATACGGGTTGCGTGCTGCGAACGCATCGCCGACAGGAGGCTTGAACATGTCTGGCGGGGAGCCAGGAATGGACATCAGCTCTTCGTCGCTCGTATCGAGGTTAGGCATGGAGCCAAGCAGCCCCCATGTATACGGATGCTTCGGATCGTAGAAAATCTCATCGACATTTCCGATCTCGACAATTTTTCCAGCGTACATAACCGCTACACGGTCAGCCATATTCGCTACGACACCGAGGTCGTGGGTAATGAAGATGATGGAAGTACCCATTTTTTTCTGGATATCTTTCAGCAGCTCCAAAATTTGCGCCTGAATGGACACGTCCAGCGCGGTTGTTGGCTCGTCCGCAATGATCAGCTTCGGATTGCAGGCCAGCGCGATCGCGATGACGATCCGTTGACGCATACCGCCAGAGAATTGGTGCGGATATTGATCGACACGCTCTTTGGCAAACGGAATGCCAACCAGCTCCAGCAGCTCGACAGCGCGTGTGCGAGCTTCAGCGCGGCTCAGCTTCTGGTGTTTGATGAAGCTCTCCATAATTTGGTTTCCGATCGTCATCGTCGGATTGAGCGACGTCATCGGGTCTTGGAAAATCATCGAGATGTCGCGTCCGCGAACATCCTGCATTTCTTTTTCTGTCAAAGTAACCAAGTCTCTGCCTTCAAACAGGACTTGTCCTTTGGGAATACGGCCCGGAGGAGAAGGAATAAGGCGCATAAGTGCTTGAGACGTAACGGATTTACCGGAGCCGGACTCACCTACGATAGCCAGCGTTTCCCCTTTGTGCAGGTCGAAAGAAACCCCCCGCACTGCTTTTACCTCACCTGCATACGTGTCAAATGAAACGTGTAAGTCCTTTACTTCCAAAACTTTTTCCATAGAATCTTCCCTTTCCAACGTGATGATGTGATCAAACAACCCGCCGTTTATGTGTAACAATCTCTCTAGTATGAATTTTTACGAAAATGAAAATCATTATCACCATTATACTATATTTGCTGAGTATTGTTAAAAAATTTTTTTCTATTCAGCACATACCTATCGGCAAAACCCCAAATGTTTCTAGGCAGGCTTCATTAGGGGCTTTTTTATCGTTGCCTTTCGTAAGCCAAGTCATACAATACATCAATTGAGTATGAATGCGGTCTGGAAAGGGGCGTATTTCGTGTGCAACTCGAGCCTTTGCGCAAGCTGCTGCAAGACCGATATCCGGAGCTGCGAAACGAAACATTTCGCGTGGACGATACAGGCTGGAGCAATTTTGTCGTCATCGTAGGAGAAAAGATGATTTTCCGCTTCCCCAAGACAGAGGAGGCGAAAGCGATCATCAGCCGGGAGATGCAAATTTTACCGCTGCTAGGGCCTATGGTGCCTGTGGCGATTCCCCAGTTTGTCTATTCCTCCACGCAGACAGACGACATCAAGTACGTCGGATACCCGATGATTTACGGGAAGCCGCTTTTTCGTGAAGAGATGAGCGGACTGTCTGACAAGGAACAAGAGCAAGTAGCCAAAGCGATTGGGGGATTTTTGAGCGGGCTGCATTCCTATCCGCTGGAAAAGTCGTTCGACAAGGCGATTGACCCGGCGTTGACCAAAGCTTTTTACGAAAATCTTCTGAAGCGAATTGAACGGAAGGCTTTTTCTTATATGCCTCTTGAGCTGCAACAGTGGACCAGGCAGACCTTTCAGGCGTTTGTGGCGAATCCGGACTACTTCGCGTTCAAGCCGGCGCTGTTGCACAACGATTTGAAGCCTGAGCACCTGCTCTACGACTTCGAGAAAAGGCGGCTGAACGGGATTATCGACTTCGGCGCAATGGGAGTAGGAGACCCCGCCTACGATTTTGTCGGGATTTACAGGGCGTACGGCGCAGCCTTTGCCCACAAAGTATTGAGCTATTACACCAGGGAGACTGACCCGGTGTTTTTTGACCGCATAACATCATTTTACGTCAAGACGATCAGCTTTTGGACACTATTTTACGGAATTGACTGCCAAAATCAAAAACTCATTCAGTATGCGCTTGGAAAATTGCAGGCATTTGCCCGAGCCAAGGGAACCTGAGGGAACGGAAACAGGAAGGAAGGACGGCGAGGTGAGAAAATGCGAGTATTGTTCTTGGAAAGCCACCCCATGTGGATTCACGGGCTGCCAAACGGATTTCGCGATTCAGGACACGATGTGATGATTTCAGGGCCGTTGACGGAGCAAAACATTCCCGAGATGCTCGGGGAGTTTCAGCCAGATTTGGTGATCGCCATCGGCTGGGGGCCTGAGCAAACGGCTGTCAAACTGGACTGGATTAATCGGTATGTGCATGAGGCGAATGTTCCGCTCATTTACTGGGCGACAGAAGACCCTACGTTTACAGAGAGCTTTACGATGCCGCTGATTCAAAGGGTGCAACCTGACTTTGTCTTTACGATTTGCTCCGAGCGGGTAGATTATTACGCACAACGAGGGATCAAGGCGGCACACATGGATTTTGGATTCCATTCCAGCATTCATTGTCCCGTTCCGGCAGAGGATGCGTATCGTACATCGATCGCCGTTGTTGCCAATGCGTATCCGCACGTCTTCAAGCAGCATGCTGACCATTTTCGGCTGGTGTCGCTGTTTACGCTCATTCGTCCGCTGCTTCATGCCAACATGCGCATCGACTTTTACGGCCGCGACTGGGACAAAATGAAACCATATCTGGGGCTGGACATCCCGCAAGAGTGGATTCACGGTTATTTGTCTTACCCGGATGCCCACAAGGTGTACAGCTCGGCAGACATCGTCATTGGCCTGCAAAACTACGAGACGCAGCTGACACAGCGGACGTATGAGATTTTGGGATCGGGAGGCTTCCTTGTTACACAGGATACACTGGCAGTCCGCAGCATGTTCACGTCAGGAAAAGACCTGCTCGCGGCTTTCACATCTCACGAGACGCGGCAAATCATCGAGCACTATTTGCAGCATCCGGAGGAACGCAAACAAATTCAGGAGCAAGGAAGACGGGCTGTTCGCCATGCGTCCTATCAACACCGCGCAGATTACATGGTGCAGGTGCTGCAAGCGCAAGGAATTTTGTCCACCGATAGCGAGACTGCGACTGGACCAGGCGAGCTGATCTCCTACCCGGAGCGAATCCGGCAACGCTATGAAGTGCACGACGTCCGCCGGGGAGATACGCTCTGGAAAATTGCCCAAACCTACGGGGTGACGATCGAACACATCATGAAGGAGAACGGGCTTACTTCCTATGATATTTACATCGACCAATACTTGAAAATCAGGGAGCGCAGCCGCGAAGCAAACGAAAGCGGCGGAGGGAGCACATGAGAATTTTGTTTCTGGAAAAAAATCAGGCGCTCCTTCACGGATTGCCGCACGGTTTTTGCGATGCCGGACATCAAGTGATGATTTCCGGGCTGTTGACGGAGTCCAATCTGCCTGCGCTGCTCCAGCGCTTCCAACCGGATTTCATCATGATGACAGGCTGGGGGCCAGAGCTGACTCCCACGCAGCAAGCGTATGCGGGCGAGCAAGCCAAAAAGGCGCGAGTACCTCTGATTTACTGGGCAGAGCAAGATCCTGCTTTCTTGGATATGTGGTCACTGCCTGTAGCTTTGCGGATGCAGGCAGATTTTGTTTTTACCGTCTCGCCAGAAAGTGTTCCGAGCTACGAAGCGGCTGGAATCCGGGCGGCGCATATGGATGTTGGCTACGACCCCAAGTGGTATGGCCCAGGCGAAAGCCCAACCCCTGACGAATCGCGCACACCTGTGGCAGTTGTATTTTCTCCGTTTCCTTATATGTATCGGCATCAGTGGGGCCATGAGCTCGCTGACGCTTTGCATACGCTCATCTGGCCTCTGCTTGCGAAGGGCATCCCGGCTCGCTTTTATGGAAAAGAGTGGGGGCAGATGCAGCCGTTTTTTGGCTGGAGCATTCCGCAGAACGGGACGATGTCTAAGCCAAGTCCTCTGGAAGCAAGACGGGTCTATCAGGAAGCGGACATCGTGATCGAATTGCAATCGTCCGAACAGCATATTTCGCAACGCATGCTGGAAGCCGCAGCGTGTGGCAGTTTGTTGCTCGCGCGCGAAGCTTCCGGTTTAAGGCGGATTTTTACTCCCGGCCATGATATGCTGGCATCTTCGTCTCCGCTACAGACAGCAGAATTGCTTTCATATTATATGGAAAAAAGCGGCGAGCGAAGGGAACTTCAGGCACAGGCGATGCGGACGGTTCAAGCCCATACGTACGAACAGCGCGCCCAATCTATCATACGCACGCTTGTAGAGGAAGGGATTGTCGCTAACGACAGGACAGCATCTATGCAGCGAGAAGAAAAGTTCTTGCGGCTGGGCCAGCCGATTTGCAGCAGCGACACGGTGCATGCGGTCAAGCCAGGAGAGAGTTTGTGGGGAATTGCCCAGACTTACGGGATAAGTATCGAGAGGCTGCGCGAGGCGAACCGACTCGTCTCTGATCTGATCCAGATCGGCCAGTTTTTGCGCATTCCGCAGCGAATCGCAGAAGATGACGAGCAGTGCAGGCGAGTGAAAAGGTGGCTGGACAAAGCAGCGCGCCTGTTTCAACTCGATCCGTGTCTGCTCTACGGAATCGCCTATGCAGAGTCCGATTTCGGCCAAAATGCGGGCATGAGTACAGCAGGAGCGTTCGGAATCATGCAGCTCAAGCAGAAGACAGCGCAAGGGCTGGGCGTGGATCGGAACGATCCGTGGCAAAACATCGTAGGCGGAGCCATGTACATCAAGGAGCTGTTGCATGAATTTGCAGGCGATCTGCCCATGGCTTTAGGGGCGTACAACTGGGGGAAAAACCACGTTCGGATGGCCGCTCAGCAAGTGGACAAACAGTGGCTGTTGCTGGCTCCCGAAGAAACGCAGCACTACGTCGCCAAAATAGTAAAATACATGAGCGAAGCGGGCAGCGTATGACAAGGCCCGCAGGTGCATGATACAGCGTCAGAAAGCCCGGCTTTGTGGAGGTGGGGCTTTTTTGGCGCTGTTGGCGCTGCTAATAATTGAAGATAGGAAGAGATGGATGAGTTTGATATACTTTTAGCACAGAAATGAGAATTGTTATCAAAAAACCAATCGATCCATTTGTTTGTACATAGAGAGCCGTGAAGAAATATTCTGCAAGACTGAAGGTGTGACCAAGATGAATGACAGACAAGCGATGTTCCAGGAGTTTACCGAGCATGTGATGGCCGATGTCATGTTCAAGCTCCGCGATATTGCCTGGATAAAAGGAGACGAGCATGAACGTCTGCGCCAACAGTTTACAAATTCACACATATTGCTGATCGTAACCGGCGGGAGAGGTCGTTTGCGATTGGAAAATGTCGAGCATCAGTTGCGTCAGGATGCGATTTATATATGCCCCCCGATGAGCACGTTCGGGATCGATCCAGACTCGGTTGACGAATTGCAGATGTACGTCATGCGCTTCGACGCGTTTAGCGAGTCCAAGCAGAGAAGGAGACGTCTTCGCGTATTGCGGGAAGAGCACGAGTTTCCATTAATGGGGGAAGTATCTGTCCGCTCCGCGGGGCAGCTTGTGCTGTACTGCGATTCGATTGCAGAGCTATGGCAGCAGGCAGGCGGGATCGACCGTTTTCGCAGCCAGACCATGTTTCAAGAAATGTGGTACCACATCGTGAAGAACGTCGACTTCACGGCACAAGATTCAGCTACGGCGCTGGAACGAGCACGTGCCTATATGGAAGAGCATTACTCGCAAAATATCACGATTGAGCAGCTCGCCCGGATTGCCGAAGTCAGCCCGAAATACTTCGTGGATTTGTACAAGAAAACATACGGTGTATCCGCGATGGATTACGTCACGGAGCTGCGCATTAGCCGGGCGAAGCAGCTCATGGCGCAATCCCACGTAAAGCTGCGTGAAATCGCTCACCAGGTAGGATACAACGACGAGTTTTACTTCAGCCGCAAATTCAAAAAAGAGGTGGGAGTTTCGCCTACCTTTTATATGAAAAGCCGCCAGCGCAAAATCGCCGCCTATCGCGCCCCGATCATTGGGCAGATGCTGGCATTGAAAATGATGCCGTTCGCAGCTCCACTGCATCCGAAATGGACGGCCTATTACTACCAAAACTACCGAAACGACATCCCCGTCCATCTGAGCGCGTTTCGCCAGAATGAAAACTGGAAGGCAAACATCGAAATGCTGCAAGAAGCCAAGCCCGATGTAATCATTTCGCTGGACAAGGCCAATGAACAGGAGACCGAGCAGCTTGCTCGCATTGCGCCAACTTTGTTCGTGCCATACGAAGCGCAAGGATGGAGAGAGCAGTTGCTGATGATCGGCGATTTTTTGGGAGAGTCGGTGGAGGCCAGACACTGGCTGGCTGCCTATGACGAGAAAATGGCCAGAGGACGGGAAGGGCTGCGAAAAACGCTTGAGGAAGAAACGTTTCTCATTTTGCGCGTGTTCAAAAATGAGCTGACTGTGCACTGCAATCGCAGCATGAACGAGGTTTTTTACAAAGGGCTGCAAGTGAAGCCGGCTTTTGTTACGACAGAGGATGTTTACGATCAGACCGTATCGCTTGCCGATGTGGCTGCGCTTAATCCTGACAGGGTGCTGATGCTCGTTTGCCAGGAAGCCGAGACTTTGGAAACCTTCAAACAGTTGAAGCTGTCTGCGCAGTGGCGGGATTTGAAAGCGGTGCGAAACAACCGGGCGTACCTGATTACTTCCGATCCGTGGCGAGAGTATTCAGCCCTTGCCCATAATCGGGTTCTTGACCAATGCTTGCGTCTATTTTCAGGAGATCGTCCATGACGATTCTGGATATCGTCCATGGTCGCGGATAAGCAGATGCATTATAATCACGAATGATAATCGTTATCAATAAAGATCATATACAAACATATGAGAGGGGCTTTTCAAGTAATGAAAAAGGTATATCTGGGTCTTAGCATCGCCATGCTGGCAATTGCACTGACTGCGTGCGGCGGCAACCAGGCTGCAAACTCCACAGCCACGAACAACAGCACCACACCTGCTGCGACTACGACAACAGCGGAAAAACCTGCTGAAGAGGGTGCCAAACAAGAGACACGCACGATCAAATACCTCGATAAAGAATACACTGTCCCAAGCAAAGTAGAACGGATCGCTATCACAGGCAGCATGGAGTCCATGGAAGATGCGCTCGTGCTCGGCGTAAAACCGGTTGGGGCCATTTCCATCGGTGGCAAGTTCCCTGAGATGTTTGCTCCGATCACCGGAGAAGCAAAATCCACTGGCGAGAAAATCCAGCTGAACCTGGAAAGCATCGTGTCCATGAAACCAGAAGTCATTCTGGGCAGCAGCAAGTTCCCGCCTGAAACTTTTGAGAAATTGACCAAGATCACTACAGCGTTCCCGGTTTCCCACATTTCCACCAACTGGGAAGCAAACCTGCTCTTGCTGGGTGAATTGACTGGCAAACAAGCTGAGGCTCAAAAAGTGATCGACGACTACAAAAAAGAAGTCGAGGCAGCAAAAACTCAATTGGGTGAGGGCCTGAAAGACAAGAAAGTGGTAGCAATCCGTTTGCGCCAAGGTAGTATCAACATTTATCCGGAAAAAGTGTTCTTCAACCCATCTCTCTACTCTGAATTGGGTTTCACAGCACCAGCAGAAGTAAAAGCAGCGAAGGCGCAAGAAGTGGTTTCGCTGGAGAAATTCAGCGAAATGAACCCGGATTACATTTTCGTCCAATTCTCTGCGGATGAGAACAAAGACAATCCAAAAGCACTGGAAGATTTGGAAAACAACCCGATCTGGAAGAGCATCAACGCTGTGAAAAACGGCAAAGTATTCGTAAACGTGGTTGATCCGCTCGCACAAGGCGGAACAGCTTGGAGTAAAGTACACTTCCTGAAAGCTGCTGTTGAAAAATTGTCTGCCAAGTAATAGTAGGCGAGGTTAATCGCATGCAATCAAAAAAAGCAGTACCTATCCTCATACTTGCGATTTCGCCCGTAGCGATTGCGCTAGTGATCGTGTTGTCTATTCTGTACGGGGCTAAGCAGATTGACGCATACACCGTCTATCAAGCTCTCTTCCAGTTTGACGAAGGGAATGTGAATCATCAAATCATTATGCATTCCCGTTTGCCACGAGTGTTGGGCGCACTCATGATCGGAGCGTTTTTGGCAATATCAGGAGCATTGATGCAGGGGATGACGAGGAACTACCTCGCGTCCCCCTCTATTATGGGGGTATCCGACGGTTCGGCCTTTGCCATTACCCTGTGCATGGTGCTGATGCCTGCTTCGTCGAATACGACAATGATTTTCATGTCGTTGGCTGGTTCGGCGCTGGCAGTTGTGATGGTACTCGGATTGTCCAGGCTGTTGCCCAATGGATTTTCGCCTGTCGCTTTGGCGGTAATCGGGACGATTACGGGAACGTTTTTGAGCGGTGTCTCTGCGGCTATCGCTTCTTATTTTCAAGTCTCGCAAAATGTAAGCTTCTGGTATAACGCGCGGTTGCATCAGCTTGAACCGGGGCTGATTTGGCTGGCGGTTCCTTTTGCTGTCGTCGGCATTATCATGGCTCTGTTCTTGTCCAAGTCCATTACGATTTTGTCGTTGGGGGAGGAAATCTCGCTCAGTCTGGGACAAAAGACGGTCTTGGTCAAAGTGCTGGCAACGACGGCTGTCGTTATTCTTACAGGCATTTCGGTAGCATTAGCCGGAAAAATCGGATTTGTCGGGCTGATTATTCCCCATATGACCCGTTTCCTGGTCGGCCTGGACTATCGCTGGATTGTTCCGTGCGCAGGCGTGATGGGAGCCGTTTTCCTTGGCTTGTCTGACGTCTTCAGCCGCTTCATGAACAGTCCGTTTGAGACGCCAATTGGAGTTGTTACCGCATTTATCGGTGTGCCGTTCTTCCTCTATCTGATTTACAAGAGAGGGGGAGGCAAGCATGCGTGATAACAGAAGCAGATTTCGTCTGGTTCTGACAGTCAATATAATCCTGATTGTACTGGCAATTTACATTAGCATCACAAACGGCGTGTTCGACATGTCCGTGATGGATGTGGTTCGCACTTTGTTGCGGCTCGGGTCGTCTCCTGAGCAGGACCTCGTTATTTTTGAATTTCGGTTGCCGCGGATTGTCATTGCAGCGTTGGTCGGCTATGGCTTGGGTGTTGCAGGTGCTGTCATTCAAGGCATTACCCGCAATGGTCTGGCTGATCCGGGGATTTTGGGGATCAACGCCGGGGCAGGTGCGTCTGTCGTGGCATTCATGTTTTTCTTCCAGGGACAGTTTACGGATGCCAGTTGGTTCTCCATCATGGCAATGCCGCTGTTTGGTCTGGCCGGGGGCTTGTTGGCCGCCGCGTTGATTTACATGTTTGCCTGGCGCAACGGAACACTTGACCCGCAAAGGCTGATCCTGGTCGGGATCGCGATCGGATCAGGGCTGGGAGCAGTAGCTTTGTACTTGTCGCTGAAAATGAACCCGAACGATTTTGAAATGGCTACTGTCTGGCTGACCGGAAGCATCTGGAACGCCAACTGGACGCATATTACCGGAATGCTCCCCTGGTTGATCCTGCTTGTTCCTGTCTTGTTGCGCAAAGGGCATATTCTCGACTTGATGCAGCTAAACGAGGAATCGGTGAAAAGCCTTGGGGTGTCGGTGGAAAAAGAACGCAATCGGCTCTTGCTGTCCAGTATCGGGATCGTAAGCGCATGCGTTTCCGTTTCCGGCAGCATCGGTTTTGTCGGTCTGATGGCTCCGCATATAGCCAAGCGCCTGACGGGTATTGCTCACAGACATGTTTTGCCGCTATCCGGCACAATCGGGATGCTGATGGTGATTGCGGCGGACTTTATCGCCAAGACCGTATTCACTCCGGTTGAACTGCCGGTTGGCATTGTCATCTCGATCATCGGGGTGCCGTATTTCTTCTATCTGCTTAGCAGAGCCAAAAAATAGAGAAAAGCAGTCCATTTGGATAGAGTCAGGAGGAGGGCGCCACTTTGAGCAAGGGGCGCTCCTCTGATTTTGGGAGAGAAAGCAAAAAGGGAGGAACGAAAATGGAACTGGCAAAATTGATCAGAGAACGCCGCTCGATTCACCGTTTTGAAAATCGCGAGGTAGACCCGGCTCTGGTGGCCGAGCTGTTGGATACAGCGGTCTGGGCGCCTAACTACCATATGACCCAGCCGTGGCGTTTTATTGTGACGCATGGCGAAGGCCGCAGAAGAATCGCGGAAGCGGTGCGGATCATGAAGGAAAAACGCGAAGTGGACCCTGCCAAAAAGAAAGAAGTAGGGGAAAAGTTCTACAACAAAATCATGGCGATTCCGATGCTGATGACAGTTATTATGAAGGAAAGCCCCAACCTGATCGAGCGTCAGGATGATTTCGCGTCCACCAGCATCGTCATCCACAATTTCAGCTTGCTGGCGTGGGAAAAAGGCATCGGTCTGACCTGGGAGACTTACCCTTGGATTCACGAGCCGGAATTTCGTGAGGCGATGGGCATTGCTCCGGGAGAAAAAGTGTTGGGTAACCTGCACATCGGCTATCCGGCAGCGATTCCAAGCCCGCAGCCGCGCGTTCCGGCAGCCGAGCGGATCACGTTTGTGGATAAAGCGTAGCGCAGGACAAGAGGGGAACATTTTTTCTTGTCAGGCAGTTACTTTTTGTGGTACTCTTGGGACACTCTACAAGAAAGGGTGACCATCAAGCCAATGATTTACTAACTCCTGTTTCCACAAAAACAATCGGATAAGACGATGCGTTTTTTGGATGGGAGTAGTATGTGTGCATATTGGCAAATGGATGGTAGAGCCTTTGATGTTTCTTTGCAGAGGGTTTCTATGTCTTTTTGACGATGATATGCTGTGCCTCCTGTCCAGATCGCAAATGGATAAGGAGGCTTTTTTATGTCAAATATGCTTAAAAATCGGTACGTCAGGGCGATTTTGTTGTCGGGCTTGTTCTTGCAAATCGGGATATGGGTACGCAATTTTGCCATACTGCTGTATGTCATGGACCATACCGGAGGCGATCCGTTCGCCGTTTCCATGATTTCTGTCGCGGAATACGCGCCGATCTTTCTGTTTTCTTTTCTCGCGGGAACGTTTGCTGACCGTTGGCGGCCGAAACGAACGATGGTCTGGTGCGATGTGCTCAGTGCCTTGTCCGTGATTGCCGTACTGGTCACGTTTGTCTTCGGAACGTGGAAGGCGATCTTTTTCGCAACGCTGATCTCGGCCGTGCTCTCGCAGTTTTCCCAACCATCGGGCATGAAGCTGTTCAAGCTGCACGTTCCGGCGGAGCAGATGCAAGCGGGGATGTCCGCCTATCAAACGCTTTTTGCCATCTTTATGGTTCTGGGGCCAATCTTGGGTACATTTGTGTTCCAGCAATGGGGGATGGAAGTGTCCATGCTGATTACGGCCGTTGCTTTTCTGGCTTCTGCCGGGGTGCTGTACATGCTGCCGCCTGATCGGGTGGAAGAGGGAGAAAGGCAGGAATCTGCCTTGCTGGAAGAGATGGCGAGCGGGATTCGCTATGTGCTCAGAAGTCGCGTGTTGTCCTTGTTGGGCATCTGTTTCATGGCAGCGGGGCTAGGTATAGGAATGGTGCAGCCTCTGGCGATATTCCTGGTGACCGAACAGCTCCAGCTGCCTAAGGAGAGCCTGCAATGGCTGTTGATGGTTCAAGGTGTGGGCATGATTGTAGGAGGGGCGCTGACGATGGCGCTGGCGAAAAATGTGCCTCCGCAAAGGCTGCTCGTTCTCGGAATGCTGGGCAATGCCGTTGCCCTTGGCGTATGCGGAGTGTCTACTCACTTGTGGCTGACGCTGCTCGCCCAGCTTTTGGCCGGATTGCTGTTGCCGTGCATTCAGATCGGGATCAATACGATGCTGCTCAAATATACGGAAAGCTCCTTTATCGGACGGGTAAACGGCATTTTGACCCCGCTGTTTACAGGTTCCATGGTGATCATGATGAGCGTGGCAGGGGTGCTGAAGCTGCATCTTTCCCTCATGCTTGTGTATGAAATCGCGGCGATTCTGTTTTTGATTGGCCTGAGCTTTATACTGCCGCTGTATCGCGTAAAAGAAGGAAAGCCGATGCCAAGCGCAGAACAGATTGGATCATGAGGAAACAGCCGTAACGTCGGAAAAGCGGCAAGGAAAATTGGTGATAGAGGATGGGGGTTGCGATCAGATGACGCATGAGCGGATTACGTCCAAGGAAGGGCTGGAAATGGAAGCGGCGGTCAGGGAGCTTGCGATCCGCTGGCCTGAAGTGACGGAAAAGGTCGATGGCTTCGGGCATACGTCGTTTCGGGTAAGCGACAAGCCGTTTGTCATTATGGGAGAGGGGGGCGCAGAAGGCCCCGCCCTCTCCTTCAAAGTGCTCAAGACGACACAAGAGCTGTTGCTCGCCCAGGAGCACTTTTACAAGACGCCGTATATCGGTCACCACGGCTGGGTTTCCATTCGCGCCCAAAACGTTGCGGATTACAGCCTGCTTGCGGACTATTTGCTGGAGGGTTACTTGTGTGCAGCTCCCAAGCGTTTGGCAAAACAAATGCAGGCGCAGCTTCCATCGCTCATGGAATCATGAGGAGCTGTCATTCAAGCGATCTACCAGACAAAGGGGGAGCCCCAGTTGGATTGGAATCTCCAACAAATCAGCAAGTTGCTTGAGGTCGTCTTCGAGAATGCCCATGAGCCGATGATCGTGACGGACAGGGACGGCAAAATCCTTTTGATGAACCGGAGCTATCGGGAATTTTTGAACGTGCAGGATGTCATCGGCAAACCCGTTACAGATGTGATCGAAAATACGCGGATGCACATTGTCGGCCAGGCAGGTGTAGCGGAGATTGCGGATATCCAGCAAATCAAGGGACAAAAGATGATCGCCCACCGCATTCCGATCATGGACGAGGGCAACGTGATCGCTGTACTCGGAACGGTGCTGTTTCAGGATGTGCAGGAGCTGACTGCCCTGGCTGCGATGGTCGATCAGCTGAAGGACGAGCTGACTTACTATAAGAAAGAACTGCGGCGCAGGATGGGGGCGACCTATCATTTTGACCAGATCGTCGGATACAGCCAAAAGCTGCAGGAACTGAAAAAATTTGCCCAAAAGGTGGCGACCAGCGATTCGACGGTATTGATTACCGGGGAGAGCGGGACAGGCAAGGAGCTGTTTGCCCACGCGATTCACGCGCAGAGCAAACGGAAGATGGGGCCGTTCATTCGCGTGAACTGCGCGGCGATCCCGGATACTTTGCTGGAATCGGAGCTGTTTGGCTATGAAGAAGGAGCGTTCACCGGAGCGGTTCGCCGCGGGAAAAAGGGCAAGTTCGAGCTGGCCAATCACGGGACGATTCTGCTCGATGAGATCGGGGATATGCCGCTGCCTTTGCAGGCTAAGCTTTTGCGCGTTTTGCAGGAAAAGGAAGTGGAGCGGGTTGGCGCTGTCCGGACGACGCCAATCGACGTGCGGGTGATTGCTTCCACGAACCTCGATCTGTTGCAGAGCATCAAGGAAGGGAAGTTCCGCGCCGACCTTTACTACCGTCTGAACGTAGTCACCTTGTCGATCCCTCCGCTGAGAGAGCGGCTGGAAGATTTGCCGGAGCTGGTATCCAACCTGCTCAAGCAACTGGGCGAGTCTACAGGCATCACGGTCAAAGTGATCGACGAAGAGGTCTGGAATGTGCTGCGGGGCTATGCTTGGCCGGGGAACGTTCGCGAGCTGCGGAATGTGCTGGAGAGAGCATTGCATCTGATGGAGGACGATGTGCTGAAAAAAGAGCACATTTGGCTGCCGGCATCGGACGAGACGGCAGTTGTTCCTGTGGCGGATGCGCCGTTCAGAGAGCTTATGCCTTTAAAGCAGCTCATGGAACAGACGGAGCAGGAGGCGCTTGCGCTTGCGATGCAGCAAACGGGCGGAAACAAGCTGGAGGCAGCCAAGTTGCTGCAAATCAGCAAGTCCAGCTTTTATGAAAAGTGGGAGAAGTATTCCCAACGGAAATAATGGATGCGTACTGAAAGCCGGGACAGGGCGACAAGGCCGAGTTCCCGGCTATTATTTTTGCCAGATTCCGCGTTTCCGGAATAGAAAAAAGGAGAAAGGTGTCGACGGCAGAAGGTTTTGACATTTTGCCGGAGCTGTTTTTGGCTAGTTTTTTGCTAGATTCCAAAAAAGCGGACGCATAATTCCGGAAATCCGGAAATTTTGCAAGCGCTATCATTCGGGTGTCGGTGCCCGGTGACTACAAAGTGGCGCGAATGCTGGATTTGTCGAAAAAGTGACAGAGTTGGCACGATCCATGCAATTCAGAAACGGTTGTAAGCGGTTTCTTTTGCGGTGATTATAAACACTGCGCCTCCAAGCTGGAGGGCAATCTGAAAGGAGAATCCTATGATCATTGAAGTGTTGTCTATCGTGATCGCGCTCGGCCTTTTGATGTTTTTTGCGTACCGGGGCTACCCTGTTATCGTCTTTGCCCCGATCTTTACGCTGCTCGCGGTCGTTTTGTCGGGAATCGCGCTTCTGCCAAGCTATACGGAAACGTTCATGACCAATGCAGCAAACTATGTGAAATCATTTTTCCCTATTTTCCTGCTGGGTGCCATTTTCGGAAAAGTCATGGAGTTGAGTGGAGCAGCTTCGTCGATCGCCCATACGATCGTGAAGGCGCTGGGCTCCAACCGTGCGATTTTGGCTGTCGTGCTGGCATGTTCGATTTTGACGTATGGCGGGGTTTCGCTGTTCGTCGTTGCTTTTGCTGTCTACCCGTTTGCCGCGGCGATTTTCCGTGAAGCGAACATCCCAAAACGTCTGATCCCGGGAACGATTGCACTCGGTGCATTCACGTACACAATGGATGCTTTGCCGGGTACACCGCAAATTCAGAACATCATTCCTACTACTTATTTTGGTACAGACGCTTATGCGGCTCCGGTCGTCGGCATTATCGGAGCGATTATCGTATTCGTCGGAGGGATGGCGTGGCTGGAGCGGAGACGCAAGCAAGCCGCAGCCGCCGGAGAAGGTTACGGCGAGGGGCATTCGAATGAACCAGAGCTGTTGAAAACCGAGTCCTACATGAACATCTGGGTAGCGATTTTGCCGTTGGCGCTTGTCCTTGTCGGCAATTACTTGTTCAGCCGGGGCATCTGGACAGTGGAGGGCTGGTATGATGCCACCATGCTCAAAGACTCGTTCAAAATCGAAAAAGTGAAAAACGTCGTGTCGTCCTGGGCGTTGATCATTTCCCTTAGCCTGGGGATTCTCGCAGCGCTGCTCATCAACGTCAAGCAGGTGAAAAACAAGCTGGCGAGCGGACTGACTGCTGCTGCGATGGGAGCTTTGCTGGCGATTTTCAATACCGCGTCCGAAGTAGGTTTTGGTAACGTCGTCAAAACATTGCCTGGCTTCAAGCTGATCCAAGGCTGGATTTTGGGGGCAAGCGATCATCCGCTGGTGTCCGAAGCCGTAGCCGTAAACGTGTTGGCAGGCGTGACCGGTTCCGCTTCTGGCGGGATGTCGATTGCGCTGGAGGTCATGGGCAAGCAATACCTGGAGATGGCCAATGCTGCTGGAATCAGTCCTGAGCTGTTGCACCGGATTGCTTCGATGGCTTCTGGGGGGATGGATACGCTGCCGCACAACGGAGCAGTCATTACCCTGCTGGCTATCACTGGCTTGACACATCGTCAGTCGTACAAGGACATTTTTGCGATCACCGTATTGAAAACAGCCGCTGTCTTTCTGTTGGCTTTCGCGGTATCGATTTTCTAGATTGGCTTGGCAAGTCATTTGCAACATAGCAGCCCGCCTTGAACGGGAAGAGAGAGTGTTTTGGAGAGGAGCAGGAGTATGGAGAAACTGTTGAATAATCAAGTGGCTTTGGTGACAGGCGCAGCGAGCGGGATCGGGCTGGAGATCGCGAGGACGTTCGCTTCTGAGGGTGCAAAAGTCATGCTGCTGGATTTGAATCGGGACGCTGCCGAGCAAGCAGCGCTCCAGTTGCAAAACGAAGGCTACGAGGCTGTGAGCGTGAGTGCCGACGTGACGAACGAGGAGCAGATGCAGCAAAGTATCCAGCAAGCTGTGCAGACATTCGGCAAGCTCGATATTTTGGTGAACAATGCAGGGCTTCAGTTCGTTTCGCCTATTGAAGGCTTTCCTACCGCCAAGTTCGAGCAAATGATCAGAATCATGCTGACGGCCCCTTTCATCGCCATCAAGCATGCATTTCCGATCATGAAACAGCAAGGGTATGGACGGATCATCAACATGGCGTCGATCAATGGCCTGATCGGTTTTGCAGGCAAGGCCGCTTACAACAGTGCCAAGCACGGGGTGATCGGTTTGACCAAAGTAGCAGCGCTTGAAGGGGCAGCAGATGGGGTTACGGTCAATGCCATCTGCCCAGGTTATGTCGATACGCCGCTAGTTCAGAACCAATTGGCTGATCTGGCCAAAACGCGGAATGTGCCATTGGAAAAAGTCATGGAGGAAGTCATTTATCCGCTCGTTCCGCAAAAGCGGCTGCTGCAAGTGCAGGAGGTGGCGGACTACGCTGCATTTTTGGCGAGCAAGAGAGCGCAAGGCATTACAGGGCAAGCAGTCGTCATCGATGGTGGATATACGGCGCAGTAAGCTCCATATAGAGAAGAGAAAGGGTAGCGGGGCCTCTTGTTTAGAGGGGCCCTTTTTGATTTGTACAAAGGTTTTTTTAAAAACTAGAAAAAAACCTTGTATTCTATTTTTAGATGTGATAGATTATTCCTTGTCGCCAAGAACGACGACAAAACACGAGAAAAGAAAACAAGATTCAACAAAAAACTTCTTGACTCGCAAACAACGAACGTGATAAGATATGAAGCGTTCGACAAAAAATGCTCTTTGAAAACTGAA
>NZ_DOTK01000043.1:0-69254 GCF_003521185.1 Brevibacillus sp. | reverse complement strand
AACTTTTTGATTGACATTCACACATGTACTTATTTTGTTTGCCATTACCAAAGAAACGTACCTTTTCATCATCTGTTACAGCGTAAAGGGGAAGGTGAGAGTGCGTAAGCTTACACTTAATTACAAAAATTTACATTTAAGGAATAAACCAATGCAAGGTTTAGTTATTTAGTAAAATGGATATTGTAGAACGGGACGTGTCAGTGAGAATCTGGCACTTTTATTTTTTGTTCAAAAAGAGAACGTACGATCTTGTTTGGGAGGGATTTTTTGTTCAGGCCTACTAACTTATCAAATCAAAAGTTTTTGGATGCATTTCTAGCTCAAGAAGACAATCAGCAACTATGCCAAAGAGTGATTGCTTCACCGGACGATACGCAGAAGAGAAATGATGAATTGAATAGTAGGATTCAGGAGTTTTACGCTGAGCTTCAACTAATCAAATATATTTCATCACTCATCCGTTTTACAGCTATCGAGTTAGCTGTTCGTACTCAAAAGATAGGAAAGGTATTCCAACCTACAGATGAAATTGAAAGGGTGATAGACAGCTTTGTTAGTGACACTGGCAAAAGTGAGTGGGAAAACAAAGCTAAGTGGGAGGATGTAATAGCTGACAAACGAGTTTTGGATGCTGTTCAAACTCTCACAGAAAAGGAAAGGGAGATACTTGCACTTCTATATTTGAGGAATCTCAAAGAGGTGGAGGCTGCGACCCTGTTAGGCACAAGCCAGCAAGCAGTTTCTAAAACAAAGAAACGAGCGTTACTGAAGCTTAGAAAACAGCTATTGGGAGGCGAAAATACATGAGCCTGTTAACGCTGGTAAAGCGAGCGCAAAATAATGATGAAAGTGCAATGGTAGAGATCATAGAAAGATTTGAGCCAAAGATTCGCAAGTCGTTGAAATTCACGGATATAGGTGTACGTGAGGACATACGTCAAGAAATAGTCTTTCGGATGATTAGAGCTGTCAAAACCTATAGCACAAAAAATTGCTTATGATAAGCAAAGAAAAAATTTTGAGATCGGGTTGTTATTTTTTACCTTCGATTCACTTTAATGAATACCAAGTTAATCACCGCGCGGAAAATTGCTTGGAATAAATTTTCGGAGGAAGATAAATTATGGCACGTACAAAATTGAAACAATACGTTGATACGATTACTGTTGACCAAGACGACCTTGATGATCTTGCCGAAGCTATGTCGGACGTTCTCAAATACGGTGTAATCCAAATGGATGATAATAAACTGGCGAATATGGCTTCACTTACGGCGTCTGTAATTGGGATCGTATTTAATCTTGTCCGACCTCTCAGTATCGCGGTAGGTGTTGTTGGTTTGGTTGCATCCTTATCACCGAATTTGAAGAAACAATTAGAAGATAATATTCGGATTGCGATCGACGATATGCATGATACTCGTCGTTTCATGAAACGAAATGGATACAGAAAGGCTAAGTTGGAATTCCCATTTATGGACTATGAAGACATTCGACTAATCACAGGTAAAGGAAATATTCTTCGACTACAGGATAAAAATGGTCGTTGGGAACAACCGTAATTAATACAAAAGGAGATATTCGGTTCAATAGCCGAATATCTCCTTTTGATCTTAATATTACAGGGAGTAATAAGTTGCATGGTGTCAAATTATTTTTTTTTTTGCTGAATTGAACACTTCGTGGATTTCTAAGTCAGGATTATTTTCAATTTTATAAACAGGGATATCGTCAGATGATGATTTTCCGTAAAATATCATGTATGTAGTACCAGAGAGATAAATTGTCCCGATATCCTGTTTATTTGCATAAACATCAATGGTATACGTATGAACATTTTCTTTTACTTCTTTTGCACCAGAGTTATTTGCATCAGATTCGCTTTTAATTCTGCGAAGTTCCATTTTGGAAAAATCATTGAGTACTTTTTGAATCTCTTTTGGGTCAGTAATTTCTACTTTTTCATTTTCTTCATGGTTATGAATAGTAAGCGAGGTTATCTTTTGCTTATCAAATAAGGCTAGCTCATCAAATGCCCAGACTTTCAATCCAGGAAAATAGACGAGGTTACTGAGTGCAATAATTCCGATGAGAGATAAAATAAGGATATAAAATTTTTTCAAGGGTGACATCTCCTTTATAAGTGCATCCCCTCAACAAAAAAGGAAATGCATACTTTTATGGAAAATGAACATACAATTTGAATTATCACTTAATATTACCATATTATGTAAATTATGCAAATGCCCCATTTTACCTAAATCGTAATTTCAAAAAGAACGAAGATGATCTGTTTAGGCATAGAGAAAAAGGCCCAAAATGCATGAGCCAGGAAAATGACAGAAAGCCGTAAGCGTCAAATAGCCCCCACCTTGTTGCTGGTCTATGCTGGGGTCAAGAGTTGAACACGCGGCAAGTTAGCAGTAACGACGGCGACCAAGGCAGCAAACTATCCAGGGTTTCTGGATTTTTCAGAACGGGAAGCTGCGGGAGTTGTTCGAATAGGTACGTCAAGTACTTGAACGGGTTCAGTCCATTCTCCTTGGCTGTTTCGATGACACTGTAGATGATTGCGCTCGCCTTTGCACCGCGAGGCGTATTGGCGAACAGCTAGTTCTTTCGTCCGATCACAAACGGCTTCATCGACCGCTCGCTGCGGTTGTTGTCAATCTCGAGCCGCCCATCCTGCAAAAACGTCGTCAGCTTGTCCCACTAATTCAGGCTGTAGGCAATCGCCTGCCCCAGCAGACTTTTGGGAAGCATTCGGGGGCGTTACTGACGCAACCATGCCAAATAAGCGTCCAAAATGGGCTTGCTTCGCTCCATTCGGACGGTATAACGTTCCTCTGGTGTCACGTCCTTCAGTTCCCGCTCAATGGCAAAGAGCTGGTTGCAGAATTGAAGCCCTTGCTGAACTGCTGTTTCGTCTTTGTCTGGGGAGGCGGGCAGCGCCTTCAACGCCTCGTCAAACTTGCGACGCGCATGCGCCCAGCATCCAACGAGGGGTGACATCCTTCACCTTGTGGTAACCGGCATAGCCGTCCACGTGAAGATAGCCGCCAAACCCCGCCAGAAAGTTCCGGGGATGCTCACCGCCGCGCGTTGTCCGGTAATCGTAGAGCAGATGGGCGGCCCCATGCGGACAAACTGCTGCTCCTGTCTGTACAACGGTTGGCTGTCCACGTACTTCTGCATCACTTTACCAAACGAAGCGGTGTCCTTCTATTTTTCAAGCAGTACATCCAATTGATCTTAAATCTAAGCTGTACCTAAAGTTAAGCCGATTTTCGCACTGCGAAAGTTGAGTACTGTAAAAACCAAAAAAACTTAGACAAGCTTCGACAAAACCAATACTATTTTACCTTACTGGAAGCTAGTTAAATTCTATGAAATAGGACAAAATGTCGAATTTAGTAGATAACTAAATATTTACATTTTTGGGTTTTCATAAGAAAATCCTTGTGTACATCTAAATTGAATATTACAGAAGTGAATATTCGCATGAAAAATATATCTATTCGTGATTACACACCAACGCCAAGCAAGAATAGTACTCCTCAGAGTTCTAAAGCTATTAGCCCTACTACTAGTACTCCACCTCGAAATGATGTAGCATCTACGCCAGCAAAACCGAAAAGTGACTCGGTTCAAATTAGCCCAGCCGCTCAACAAGCTTATAAGAAAGAACTAGAAAAACCTACAGTGCAAACCCGTGTAAATGCTGAAAGTACATCTGCTGGCGGTGGTAGCTCGTCAAAACCTACGAACGATAAAGAAGCCCATGGATATAGTCCAAGCGGTAATCAACACACAAACAGCTCCTCGTCAAACTCTAAAGCCGACAAAGATAAAGAAGCCTATGGCATGAATTATAAAGGGGTTGGTGTAGCTGCTGCTGTTGGTGCTGGCAGAGAGATCTACAAGAGTACGCAAATATATAATGAAAAGTCAAAAACTGCACAGGCTGCATCTAAAATAAATCAGAACCTTGGTCCACGTGTACCAAAACCTGATACGGTAGGATCAGGAATTAGAGGGGGCTTAGTTGGAGTAGGGGTTTACATAGGAGCAGAAACCATTGTAAAACCTCTCGTGAAAGATTTAGAGAATGCTTACAAACAAAACGGCGTAAAGGGTGTCGGACTGGAGCTTCTCAATAAGTCCATCATAACTACTCCAATTCATGCTAATGAAACTCTCGATAATAAAACATCTTTTAGAGAAGAAAGAAGGGAAAAAGAAAGAGAAAGACCTGAGAAAACTGAAAGCTCACGCCGCTCTTCCGATAGAATGGATAAAATGATAACATAGGATAAATATTCTGGGACAAGAAAGGATTCAGCATGATAAGCGTATTCTTGAAAAATTTTTTTTATGCTATGTCAATCGCTTTGCTTGTTCACTTTGTTACTACATTTTATGAATACTTAACGAAACAACATAATTTAAAGATTTTGTTCAACATAAGATACTTTATCATTTACGTAGCCATAAGTTTTGTCATTAGCACAATTTTTACAGTCTACCATTTTTGGGAGTAAATACAAAAAACAATTCCGGGACGCTGGTACAGAGCGGCTCGGTTGGCACCACCTTCCGCCTGACGCTCGCTCTGCCCTCTGGCGGAAACTCATGAGTGAAAGCAATCTGCTCTCCGAAAAGCTCCCCCGCCCGCTGAAAGTCGCGCATATATCGCACGTATAAAAAGGAAGCAGCGCGTCTGATCGACGGTGCTGCTTCCCTTTTTATACGTGCGATCCTTCTGGCAGATGGGAACGAATGAGATCCATGAAAATTTCCAGCGCCCGCGTCTGAAATTCGTTCGATTTCGTCACCAGCGAAAAGTCCCGCGTCACGGGCGTTCCCGCTATTTTCAGCGTACAGAGCGTGCCGAGCTGACGTTCTTTGCGAATCGCCCAATACGAGAGCAGACTGATCCCCAAGCCAGCCTCGACCGATTCCTTAATGACTTGGGTACTGCCAAACTCCATTCGCTTCTGTGGCTGAAACTGGAGCTGACGAAACATTTTTTCCGCCGCTTCCCTCGTTCCTGAGCCTTCCTCCCGCACGATCCAGGTTTCCTCCATCAAATCATGGATGCTGACTTCTTGTTTGCTCGCCAGCCGATGACCGGGAGAGATAATCACGTACATGCGATCGTCGGCAAATGGCTCGATGCACATTTTGTCATTGACGTACTCCCCTTCGACGATCCCTACATCAAGCTGCCGGGTTGCCACCAGATCCACAATCACGGTTGAATTGTGAATCGTGATCGTCGGAGTGATCAGCGGATAGTCCTTGCGCAGCTTGGCGATCACATGTGGCAGGACGTACTCGCCATACGTATAGCTGGCGCCAATCGTCAAATGCCCGCTCGGCGTGTTCATCAAGTCATCGACGAGGCTTTGCATGCGCGTATACAGCCCCAATATTTCCCGGGCATGGTGGTAAACAATTTCGCCCGCCTTGTTCAACCGGACGTATTTGTTGCTGCGCTCCAACAGTTTGGTTCCGATCGTCCGCTCCAACGACAAAATGTATTGGCTAACCGCAGGCTGGGTCATGTGCAATTCCTCTGCGGCCCGCGAAAAGTTTTGCCTGTCTGCCACCGTGACAAACACACGCAATTGCTGATCCACGCAAGCCTCCCTCCCTCGATTGTCTCTACTATACAAAATTACTTATTGTCATTATATCAATCATTTATTTTTCTTATTGTAACAGTTGTTTTATGCTTTGGTTGTCAAAACTTTTCAAGGAGTGATTGCAATGGCTTCCCCGCTTAACGATAGCGCGCCATTGAACGACAGCCATCATCCATCTGCTCAATCCAAAAGCAAGCATACAAACACTCCCGCCTCGCTTCCGCTGTGGATAGCGGGCGTCGCCTTTACGTTTCTCGTTGCCGTGCTCGGCTACGGTTTGGCTCAAGTTCCCGGCTTTGACCGGGTCGGGCCACTCGCCTGTGCCATCCTGATTGCGGTGGCGTATCGCCAGTTTTGGGGCTACCCGGAGGCGTTGCGCGCTGGCATTCAGTTCTCGGCAAAACGCTTGCTGCGGCTCGCCATCATCTTGTACGGTCTTAAGCTGAATGTCGATGTCGTTTTGCACCAAGGTCTTGGCTTGCTCGTCTACGACGCCGGAGTCATCGTATTCGCTATCGCGCTTACTGTGCTGCTCGCCAAATGGCTGAAAGCCGACGCCTCCCTCTCCCTCTTGCTCGGCGTCGGGACAGGAGTCTGTGGAGCGGCAGCGATTGCCGCCGTTTCCCCGATCATTCAGGCCAAAGAGGAAGACACCGTCATCGGCGTAGGCATTATCGCCTTGGTCGGAACCATTTTTGCGATTCTCTACACGGTGCTGCGCCCGTTTTTGCCGCTGACTGCCATTGATTACGGCATGTGGTCCGGCATCAGCTTGCACGAAATCGCCCACGTTGCACTCGCTGCTGCTCCCGCCGGGCAGGATGGTCTGGCGATCGGGCTTTTAGCCAAGCTGGGCCGCGTCCTCCTCCTGGTTCCGCTCTGTTTTCTCCTGATGTTCTGGATGAAACGCAGCGGCAAACTGCAAGGAGAAGCAAAAGTCGAGTTCCCCTGGTTTTTGATCGGCTTTCTCGTCATGAGCCTGTTTGGAAGCTATGTGCTGGGAAAACAAATTCCCGTCTCCGAGTCCTTCAACGCCGGAGTAGCCCACGTGACCACCTTCGTCCTCACGATGGCAATGGTTGGCCTTGGGCTGAACGTCAACCTGCGTGCCCTGCGCACGAAAGCAGCGAAACCGCTGATTGCCATGTCGATCACCTCCGTGCTTTTGTCACTGCTCTCTTACGTGTTGATTTAACTGTGGAACAATCATGTCGCCTTGCGCACAGCGAGGCGATTTTTTTGTGGATAAGGACAAAGCTTATCCCCATATGTTGATAACAGTGTGTACATCTCATCTGGAGGCGTCGATATGTCGAGTTGTTCTTTCAAGACACGTCCGAACATCCTGTTGATCATCGTCGACCAGGAACGGTTTCCGCCAGCGTACGAGGAGAGCAGCTTGCGCACATGGCGCGAGGAAGCTCTGCCTGCCCACTCGTTTTTGCGCAGGCACGGCATGGAGTTCAAGCGCCACTATGCAGGCGCAACAGCCTGCTCGCCTAGCAGAACGACGCTGTTCACAGGCCAATACCCTTCTCTGCACGGGGTCACGCAGACGAGCGGCGTCGCCAAACGCTCCCCGGACAGCGACATGTTTTGGCTCGATCCCAACACCGTGCCGACGATGGGCGACTACTTCCGTGCGGCGGGCTATCGAACGTATTACAAAGGCAAATGGCACATTTCCGACGGCGATATTTGGATACCGGGCACGCATGTCCCTGTTCTGAGCTACGACTCCGTCACAGGGATTCCCGATCCGCAAAAAGAAAGCTTGTACTGGCTGGCGGATCGGCTGGACGGATACGGCTTTTCCGGCTGGATCGGCCCTGAACCGCACGGCAGAGCGCCACACAATTCCGGCTCCTCCGCTGCCATCGGTGTAAACGGGCGAGACGTCGTGTACGGCAGCGAGATGATCCATCTGTTGTTTTGGCTCGAACAGGAGAAACAACAGTTGGCGCACCCTGAGGAGTATCAGCCATGGTTTGTCGTCGCCTCTTTCGTCAATCCACACGATATCGCTCTTTATGGGGATATCTCCGCTCAAGTTCCGCTTTTTCGCTTTCATGTGGATGACTCCATCCCCGACATTCCGCCTTCGCCGACGCAAAACGAATCTTTGTTGACGAAACCTCGCTGCCAGGCGAGCTACCGCGATGTTTATCCACAAGCATTCCAGCCCATCTCTGACGACGACTTTTACCGCCGTCTGTACTTTCAATTGCAAAAAAACGCCGACCAGCAGGTCATGCGCGTGCTGCAGGCGTTGACGGCGACATCGTTTTACCCGGAAACGCTCGTTGTCTTCACAGCGGACCACGGAGAACTGCTCGGCGCCCACGGAAATCTCCATCAAAAATGGTATTGCGCCTACGAAGAAGCCATCCACATTCCGCTCATTATCCACAATCCGTTGCTTTTTCCACAGTCGCTGTCTACTGAAATGCTGACAAGCCATGTGGATATCCTCCCGACCTTGCTCGGCTGCGTGCAAGCCGACGTGCCCGCGCTCGCCGAACAATTGCAGCTTACTCACAGCGAAACCCGCCCTTTCGTGGGAAATAATTTTTCATCGCTGATTGTCAGTGGCGGCGAGATACAGCCAGATGATTTCGGCCCGCTTTACTTCATGTCAGAGGATGATGTGACAAAAGGCCAGCATCAAGTCAGTCTGCTCGGTCAGCCTTACCACTCTGTGATCGAGCCTAACTTGTTGGAAAGCGTAATAGCTTACTTGCCCACAGATGGGCATTGGGAGCTGTGGAAATACTCCCGTTATTTTGCTGCACCCTCTGCACCGGGCCAGCCTCCCCCGCCGATCGAACCGGAATACGAATTGTACAATCTCACGACAGACCCGTGGGAAATGCACAACCTCGCCTTCCCTGCCCTGTCCACTCCCTATGTCGAACAAGTCCGCACCCAATTAGAGCTTTTGCTCGATGAGCAGCGACAAGCCAAACGCCTGACCCCTTTTTCAGCAGTAGATAACCAAACAAAAAAGCTCCCCGGATAAGGGAGCTTTTGCACGTTATTCACACTATTCCTGGGAAGTCAGCACCGCTTCCAAAGCAGCAATCGCTTCGTTTTCGTCTACGCCATCAGCAATCAGCGTAATTTCCTCGCCTTTGGCGATCGCCGAAGCCATGATGCCCATGATGCTCTTTCCGTTGACCGTCTTCTCGTTTTTGACAATCTTGATCTCGCTGGAAAACGTCGTGGCTGTTTTCACGAAGTTGGCCGCTGGTCTGGCGTGCAAGCCGTGCGCCAGTTGAACGACGATTTTTTTCTCCACCATAATGATCTTGCCTCCTTAGATGCCATCTTTCATGATCGTTGTTTTGACGAACGCCTCTACTTGCGCGGACGTACTCATTTGCAAAATGGTGTCGATGTGCTTTTCCATTTCTTCTCGGGAAAGAAGACTCAGCTGCTTGCGGGCGGGCAAAATGCTGCTCGCACTCATGCTGAACTCATCGAGGCCGAGTCCCAACAGAATCGGTACGGCAACAGGATCGCCTGCCATCTCGCCGCACATTCCTACCCATTTTCCTTCCTTGTGCCCGGCTTGAATCACATTGCGCAAAAGCCGCAGGACAGCCGGATGGTAAGGTTGGTACAAATACGCAACCCGCTCGTTCATTCGATCGGCTGCCATCGTATATTGAATCAGGTCATTGGTGCCGATGCTGAAAAAGTCCACTTCACGCGCGAATACATCTGCCATCATGGCAGCAGCAGGGATCTCAATCATGATACCCACTTCGAAGCGATCGGATACAACTACACCGCTATTTTGCAGGGCGTGCTTTTCTTCTTCCAGGATCGCTTTCGCCTGACGGAACTCCTCCAGTGTCGCAATCATCGGGAACATGATTTTCAGGTTGCCATGCACCCCGGCGCGAAGCAAGGCGCGCAGTTGCGTGCGGAAAAGCTCCTGTCTGTCCAGACACAGCCGGATCGCGCGATAGCCCAGAAACGGATTCATCTCTTCCGGCATGTCCAGATAGGACAGATGCTTGTCTCCGCCGATGTCCAGCGTGCGAATGACAACAGGCTTGTCTCCCATGCTCGTCAGCACTTGTTTGTACGCAACATACTGCTCTTCCTCGGTCGGGAAATCATCCCGGCCCATGTACAAAAATTCGGTGCGGAACAGCCCGACTCCTTCTGCGCCGTTCGCCAGCGCTCCTGCCACATCTGCCGGACTTCCGATGTTGGCTGCCAGCTCCACGTGATGCTGGTCTGCCGTAACCGTCTGGTTGTGAACGAGTTTTGCCAGCTCGGCCTTTTGCTCTGCGTCTTCTGCTTGCTTGCGCGTATAGTGCGCGACCTCTTCTTCGCTCGGATCGATGATGACGACGCCCTCATGCCCGTCCACAATCATAAGCGTAGAAGCCTGGACAGCACTCGTAATGTTCTGCGTCCCGACTACAGCCGGAATCTCCATCGAGCGCGCCATGATAGCCGAGTGCGAGGTGCGCCCGCCAATGTCGGTCACGAAGCCTTTTACAAATTGGCGGTTAAGCTGAGCCGTATCCGACGGCGTCAAATCTTCCGCCACGATAATGACTTCCTCCGTCAATGAGCTGGGTTGAAAAAAGTTCACTCCAAGCAAATATGCCAATACACGCTTCGTGACGTCGCGAATGTCCGCCGCACGTTCCCGCATGTAGTCGTTGTCCATTTGTTCAAACAGGCCGATAAACGCTTGCGCCACATCATGCAGCGCGCTCTCCGCGTTTGTCATCTCCTGCGTAATCTTGTCCTTGACGGTATCGACAAGCTCCGGGTCCTCCAGGACGAGCAGATGGGCTCTGAAAATGTCGGCTTGCTCTGTGCCCATTTCTGTCTCCACACGCTGGGCAATTTCCTGCAAATCTGCCTTTGCCCGCGCAAGCGCTGCCTCGAAGCGATGAATTTCGCTGGCAGCATCTTCAATTGCCACCGTCTTGATCTGCATGTCAGGAGCCGCAAGCAAAAACGCTTTGCCAATGGCAATCCCCACAGAAGCTTTTACACCTACGATTTTCTGGGACATCCCCCGCACCCACCCTTCTTTACTTGGTACTTGTCCACTCCTGCATCAACCGCGCCTGTTTGCGAACGACTTCCTCAAGCGGATGGCCTGCCGGAATGCCTGTGCAATTGTGCAATGCATATTCCCAACCGTACAGCTTCAAATCTGACTGAATGCGCGCCGCCTCTTCGTCCTGTGGATAATCAAACAGCAGCGCCGCTGCAATCGCCATCCCCAAATGCTCGGGACGGATTCCTCTGTCCATGCATTCCAGAGCAGGGCCAACCAGCCTGTCATGCCGTGAGAGCTTGCGAAGCGGCGAGCGTCCCACACGGACAACGTCGTCCGAGAGCAGCGGATTGGCAAAGCGCCCCAATATTTTCTCGATGTACTGCCCGTGCGCCTGTGCGTCAAAACCGTACTTGGCGGTCAACAGGGCACCCGTTTCCTGCAGAGCGCCTCTGGCAGCCTTGGCGACCTTTTCGTTTTGCATAGCCTGATCAATCGTTGTCATCCCCAACTGGTAGCCCATATAGGCAATTACAGCGTGGCCCGTATTTACGGTAAACAGCTTTCGTTCGATGTACGGAGCCAAGTCGTCCACATAAGTGATTCCTTCAATCTGCGGCACCTCTCCAACCATTTGCGAACGGTCTACGACCCATTCAAAAAACGGTTCGACAGTAACCAGCAGCTTGTCTTCATGCTGCTGAATCGGCACGATGCGGTCTACAGCCGCGTTCGGAAACCCGATCAACTGCTCTGCTTTCGCCTGAAGCGGTTCCGCAAGCCGGGCAAAAACGTGCTCTTTCAGCTTGGCGCTTCCGCCAATCATGTTTTCGCAAGCAATCACGTTCAATGGCTGCGGATTGTCGGCAAGCCGCTTCTCGATTCCCGCCGCAATCGCTCCCGAGATAGGTCCAAGGACATTTGGCCCTACAGCAGTCGTCACCAAGTCGGCGGAAGCGATGGCAGCAGTGACCGCTTCCATATCCTGACCGTGAATCGCACGCACTCCTTCCACGACGGATTGCGGATTTCCTGCCGTGGCCAGCTGCACTTGATACATTTTTCTGCGGTTAAGCTCATCAACCAATGCCGTATTGACGTCGACGAACACGACTTCGTAGCCAGCCTGGCTCAGCAACTGTCCGATAAAGCCCCGACCGATATTCCCTGCTCCGAAATGGACTGCCAGCATGAGCGCTTACACCTCCTCTGTGAACATCGCAATGATTTCTTCAGCAGAGGAAGCATGGACGATCCGTTTCACGTTTTCCTCCTCGGAGCAAAGAATAGCGATATTGGACAGCACCTCCAGATGCTCATCTCCTACGGCCGCAATTCCCACCAGCAAATACGCCACATTTCCTTCGCCAAAATCAACTCCGTCCGGCACTTGCACGACAGAAATCCCTGTGGATAGAATATCTGCCTTGGCTTCGTTCGTTCCGTGCGGGATCGCTACACCGCTGCCGATATAAGTAGTTGCCAGTCCTTCGCGTTCCTGCATTTTTTCAACGTAAGACGCCGTGACGTGACCAGCGCGCACCAACAGCTCGCCCGTCAGTCTGATCGCTTCTTCCTTGTTTGCTACTTTGGCATTCAGCATGATTTTTTCTGTAGTCAGTATGTTTTTCATTACACTCTCTCCCATCCAGTCTTTTTCAGGCAAAAGGCATACAACTTGCCTGCTATATAATCAGCAATGTGCTGTATTTCTCCTGTCTTCAACAATTCCTGCATCTCTTCCTCAATCAAAAGCGAGCTGACCTCGCTGAGCACCTCCAGCCCTTCCTTGGGCACTTCTTTTGGCCCGAGCAAAAGCAACAGCAAATCAACGGACATCTCTTCTTCATCCATCGATCTTAGCCGCACAGGCTGCTCCAGAAAATGAATCGTGAACGAGGCTGTCGTTACCGCCTCATTCCTGCCGTGAAACAGGGCCATTGCGGTTCCCGGTATTCCCAGTCCGCCGAGCTTTTCGCGCTCAATCAGCTGCTGCACGACCGGATCGACAGCGTATATCGCCCCTCGCTGTTCCAGCTCCGAACAAATATCGTGCAGGACGCTGGGCATATCGCGCGCTACATTGCTCACTGTGCTTTGCCGTAAACCGTCGATGATCTGGTTGGCAAAAGCGGCATACAGCTGCATCGACTTCAACTGCGCCTGTGCTTGCTTTCCTTTTGGCGGCATTCCTTTGCTTTTTTTCATCGGCTCTACTTGAACAGGTCGGTTATGCAAATGAAACTTGATCTTTTGAATATCATCCTGCGGCAAAAGCGGGCTGACGACTACGTATTCCGCCGGATCAAACGACAGCGGCAAGGTAGAAATAATCAGGTCGTAATCGCTTCGCGGCACACTTCCTACATCGAACATGGACAAGTTTTTCAAGCTGACGATTTCGGGAATCTCTTTTTTGATGCGCGTCGCCAATATTTTCGAGGAACCGATTCCGCTTGAACAGACGACCAGCGCCCGGTATCGCTGCTGCTCCTGCCTGCCTCGTTCCAGCGCCGCTCCCAAGTGCATGACCAGATAACCGATCTCTTCGTCCGGCACTGGCAATTCCGGCAAAAGCGCTGCCATCGCTTCCTTGGCAACCGCAAACAGCTCCGGGTAGTTTTGCTTGATTTGCCCGAGAATCGGATTGTGAATCTCCATCTTGCGCCTGAGTCTGTACAAGGCTGGCTCCAAGTGCGTCAACAGCCCGTGAAACAAGGAAGAGTCGTCTCGCAGCGAAAGCCCGAGCCGTTCTTCGCACAAAGCGATGAATCGCCCAGTCAGAGCGGCAAGCTCCGTATTTTCCGGCCAGACGTAATCGTCGTGGGAATGGCGCAGCTTCGCTCCTCGCAAATGCATCGTAATATACCCGATTTCATCCCGAGGAATCTCCATCTGAAAAATGTGCCGCAGCCGTTCCATGATGTTTTCGGCAATCACAAACTCCGGCGTTCCGATTAGCTCGTTCCACGTATGCTCGTCGAAGCGAATTTTCTCGCCTTTTTCGATTCGCTCGATCGCCAAGGCCAAATGGGCAACCAGGCCGATGTAGGCACTGTCTGCCAGTGGGTACGGCAGTTCGGCTTCGAGATGACTGAGAGCATTTTCTACCTTGATCAGTTTATCCCGATCGATCAGGGAGAGCAGACGCCGGGAAATCGAATCCATGTCCCGTGTCGTCTTGTTTTGAATGTTCTCCTTGATCACCCCGATCAGCTCATGATCATCGAGGTGCTCGGCTATCAAACGGCTGATCGCCCTTCGCTTGGAAGCTTCATTTCCCAGCAGTTCGACGCCGTATCCCCGCTTTCGCAAAAGAGTCAGGTCGTACCGTCCCAAAAGCTCTTCCAGGTCGTCCAGGTCGTGGCTGATCGTAGCAGTCGTCACTTTCAGATCAATGGCGAGCGAGATCAGCTTGACTGGCTCCGTGGCTGCCAAGAGGGAGCACATAATAATCGCCTTGCGTTCCTCTGCGGTAAATTCGGTCGTCGTTTGGTGCAAAACAGACATTTTCAAAGCAAGCTTTTGCTCCGCTGTCCCTGCGACCTCCACCCCGGCCCCCGTCTTTCTCACCAGCTCCAGTTCGTTTTTCGCAAAGAGCGGGGCCAATGCGTCCAGCTCCCTGTGTACGGTCCGGGTGCTTACGCCGATTCGTTCGGCGATCTGCGCCACGGTGATGCCCTTTTCCTCCTGCAATAAAATCTCCATGATGGATCGCTGTCGCGAGGATACTTGCATGCCGTGTTCCCTCCTTAACGCCAAAGAGGGAAAACGCTAGCTTTCACTAGCGTTGATCCCCTTTTACCCCAGTCGTTTGACCAACTTGTCATACTCCGGACTATTCAAGAAGTTATCGATCGAGATGTGCTCGGCAGTCGGTGCTTTTGCCTTCGCCCGCTCTGTCAGCGACTTGTGTGTAATCACGATATCGGCATCATTGGGGATATCGTTAATAGCTGTGTTGATGACGGTGATTTCACCAATTCCGGCATCCTTGAACTTTTTGCGCAAGGAAGCTGCTCCCATCGCGCTGGAGCCCATTCCGGCGTCGCAAGAAAACACCACTTTCTTCACGTCCGCTGCCGCGATTTCTTTTGTTGCCGCAGCTTCTTGCCCTGCTGCTGCCGACTGCTTGTTGCCTTTCAGCTCCTGCATTTTCTCTGTCGCCTTGTCCAATTCGTCTTCTTCGGTCTTGCTGCTCATTTTCAACAAAGCCGAAGCGATGAGGAACGAGACAACGGTTGCGGCAACGACCCCTGCCCATACCGGGAGCAAACCGCCGCGCGGAGCCATGGCGCTGAGTGCGAAGATACTGCCTGGCGATGGCGGTGCCACCAGCCCTGCGCCGAGCAGCGTAAAGGTGAAGACCCCTGCCATCCCGCCGCCGATTACCGCCAAAACGAGACGCGGATTCATCAAAATGTAAGGGAAGTAAATCTCGTGAATCCCCCCGAAGAAGTGAATGATAACAGCACCTGGCGCCGATTGCTTGGCATTGCCTCGACCTGCCAGCCAGTATGCCAGTAGGATTCCCAAACCTGGGCCAGGGTTGGTCTCCAGCAGGAAAAAGATCGATTTTCCTGTTCGCGCCGCTTCATCCAGACCAATCGGGCTGAAAATACCGTGATTGATCGCGTTGTTGAGGAACAGCATTTTTGCCGGTTCGACCAAAATGCTCGCCAGCGGGAGCAACCCTGCATTGACGATGACCTGCACGCCTGATGCCAGCGCCTTGCTAAGACCCGTCACGACCGGTCCAATCGCCAGGAAAGCGAGCAGCGTCAGCAACGCACCGATAATCCCTGCGGAAAAGTTGTTGACCAGCATTTCAAAACCGGAGCGAATTTTGCCTTCGAACAGTCGGTCGACTTTTTTCATGACCCAACCGCCCAGAGGCCCCATGATCATTGCCCCTAAAAACATCGGGATATCTGACCCGACTACGACCCCCATCGTGGCGACAGCCCCCACGACACCACCACGTACATCGTGAACCATTTTCCCGCCCGTGTATCCGATCAACAGCGGCAGCAAATACGTAATCATCGGCCCGACCAGCTTCGCCAGGTTTTCGTTAGGCAGCCATCCTGTCGGGATGAACAATGCCGTAATCAATCCCCAGGCAATAAACGCACCGATGTTTGGCATGACCATCGCACTGAGAAACCGTCCAAATTTTTGTACCGAGACGCGCACTCCACCAGAAGACTGGTTCTTTGTCGCCAAATTCTCCATACTGGACCCTCCTTTACCTTTTCTATAAAAATGTTGACATGATTAAACAGATAATGTGCACACCTCAAATATAAAGCGTTTACATACGCGCCACAACAAAATCAAAGCTCGCATTTGTCGTTCTCATTGTTGCCAAAACTTAATAGCAGCAAAAAAAGAGACTCCCGCTCCGACGAGCAGAAGTCTCTTTTTCCTCAAAAATCTTCTCTCTCCACCTTCATGACCTTTCCTGTTTCCGCATTGACCTCTACCTCGTACACCTGGTTCTGGTCGGTAAGAATAATAAACTCATAGACCAGCACGCCATTTTCCGTATCCAGCTCCGAGTGCAGCACGCGTCCTTTTATTTGCTGCAAAGCGATTTGCTTCGCTTGCTCCTCTGTAATTCGCATCGGCTTTACGTCTGTTGCCTGTGCTTTCTCAGCGTGTAGCGGGGCTGGCATGGCTGTTCCAAGTACACTTGCCAGCGCAACGGCTGTGGTCCAGCCAATCGACTTTTTCATGATTGCACTCACTCCTTCCTCCAAATCAATCAGTAGTTTGCCCTGCCGCCCCGCTTGTATGCAAAAAAGCCGATGCGCTTTTCGTCGCATCGGCTCTTGCATTCTTATCGTTGTTTGTTGCTGTATGGTCTTCCGCTGGACTCTGTGCTGCGTGGGCGAGATTCTCCACTGCGCGGACGGGAATCGCCGCTGCGAGGACGGAACTCTCCACCGCGTGGACGAGATGGGCGTTTGCTTCCAAAGCCGGAGCCAGAACCGTATCCGCCTTTGCCTTTCGGGAACGCTTTTTTCTTGCCGACACGCAGAGGCGCTTCTTCTGTCAGGCGAACCGGAGTTTGATCCGGCTCTTTGGTCAGCAGCTTGAGTGCAGCAGATACGAGCGTCACGGAATCGATATCTTCCAGCAATTGCTCGGCCAATGTTTTGTAGGCGCTCAAGTCATCGCGGCCTGACGCCTCCAAAATTTTCTCCACGGTCAAACGTTGTTGACCTTCCAGCGCTTCGCTCATGCTAGGCACAGAACGACGCTCCATACGGCGGTTTGTCGCGCGCTCGATCAGACGCAGGTGGTCGATCTCGCGGGAAGTGACAAACGTGATGGCAAGACCAGTCTTCCCGGCACGACCAGTACGGCCGATACGGTGAACGTAGCTTTCCGAGTCTTGCGGAATGTCGAAGTTGAATACGTGTGTAACGCCGCTGATGTCCAGACCGCGGGCAGCTACGTCTGTCGCAACCAGCACTTCGATCGTACCTTCCTTGAACTTGCGCAGCACGCTGTCGCGTTTTGCCTGGTTCAAATCGCCATGGATTCCTTCAGCGCCGTAACCGCGCTTGGTCAGAGCCTCGGACAGTTCATCCACTCTGCGCTTGGTACGACCGAAAATGATCGCCAATTCAGGGGAATGAATGTCAAGCAGACGACACAGAACGTCGAATTTTTGCTTCTCGGCAACTTCCATGTATTGCTGCTCAATGTTTGGCACCGTTACTTCTTTCGGTTTGACGGAAATCAGCGTCGGCTCGCTCATGAACTGCTGGGCAATTTCCTGAATCGCTCTCGGCATAGTTGCAGAGAACAGCAAGGTTTGACGATTGTCAGGAACTTCTTGCAAAATTTCCTTGATATCGTCGATGAAGCCCATGTTCAGCATTTCATCTGCTTCGTCCAGAACAACGATCTCGATCGCATCGAGGCGGATCGTTCTTCTTCTCATGTGGTCCATGAAACGGCCAGGCGTCGCTACGATGATTTGCGGGCGCTTTTTCAGCGCCTTGATTTGGCGGGTAATGTCTTGACCGCCGTAAATTGGCAGAGCGGAAATGTTTTTGAACTGGGCAATTTTGTTGATTTCCTCTGCTACCTGCACAGCAAGCTCACGGGTCGGTGTCAGTACAACCCCTTGAATATTGCCGTTGTTTTCATCCAGGCGCTCAACCAGCGGAATACCGAAAGCAGCGGTTTTTCCTGTACCTGTTTGCGCCTGTCCAATCAAATCGCGGCCTTGCAAGGCTACAGGAACAGTTTGCTCCTGAATGGCTGTCGCCTCTTCAAACCCCATGTTGCCAAGAGCTCTCACAATAGAATGGTGCAATCCAAAATCAAAAAAAGTAGTCAATGAACGTCAGTCTCCTTTTACTTTACCTTCTTCTATAAAATTCTCACTAAAAAAGGGCACTATTCCTTACAGCCGGAACATGCCCTTTTATCTCCGATTGTACATAAGCACCCTACAAAGAACATAGCTGTAATCGTATCATGCATCTGGAAAAATTGCAAACGGGATTTATGCCCATTTCCCTTTTAGTATCAACCGATTTTTGTCAGAATATACGGCGAAACACATAAAAAACAAAACAGCCCTGCCGGGACACTCCAGACAGGGCTGCTGCTTTGCATCATTGCGATCGATTATTCGACTCGACGCTTATTTTACCCATTTGTGGAACAGCTCATCGAATTTTCCTTGCAGCTTCATTTCGTCCATCCACACATCGAGATAGCTGGCAAAAATAAAGTCGCCACGCGGAATCATGTACGCCTTTTCGCTGCGGGTAAACGGCTTGTCGGTCAAAGCAGCGTACAGGCGGGAGTCTGCTTTGGAGTAAACCATCGCTTCAATCGTATCGGTGATCATGACATCGTACGTGCCGTTTGCGACAAGGCCCGGGATGTCCAGATTGTTTTGAACGACAGTCACGGTCGCGTTTTTCAAATAGTCACGCACGAACTTTTCATTGGTGCCGCCCGGATTTACCCCGATTCGCACTTCTTTCTTGTTAATGTCGGCCAGGCTCTTGTACTTGTCCTTGTCTTGCGCGCGAATCAACGGCGCTTTGCCAAATTCGATGTACGGATCGCCCATGTGCGCTTTTTTCTGCCGATCCGTGTTGCGTGTCACGCCGCCTACCGCGATGTCGAATTTGTTTGCCAGCAGATCGTCCATCATCGTCGGCCATGAAGTCTGCACAAAGCGCGCCTCTACGCCCAGGCTTTTGGCGAACTCTTTCATGGCGTCAATGTCGTAGCCTTCAAACTCGTTCGTCTTCGGATTCAAATATGTGAACGGCTTGTAGTCCCCAGGCGTTCCCACTACAATATATCCTCGTGCGATGATCTCGTCGAGGCGGGACTCAAACTTTTTATTGTCCTGTTTTTTGGCCGCTTCTACCGCCACGGCTTGTCCATTCGGTGTTCCCGCAGTTGCGGCAAACGCTCCGGTTCCAGTCATCAGCAATGTTGCAGCGAGTGTGCTCGCCACCATTCTTTTGGTCCACTTGTTCATCGGTTTCTTCTCCTCCTGGTTGTTGCTCTCTTTGTTTGTCTTGCTTTGTTCAAACTGTCTCATCCCTTATATCGCATCCCCCCTTTAACAGGGATGGGACCTACAGGCTAAACTTGCCAACCCCTTGTTGCAGTTCTTCCGTCACGGCGTTCAAATGCTCGACGGAACGGGCGATATCTTGAATGGCCTGAAGCTGCTCGGCTGTTGCCTCCACAACCTTTTGGGCATCAGAAGTAGCGAGCTTCGCGATGTGATGCATTTCATCCACCGAGGCGCTCACCTGCTCGGAGCCTGCGGACATTTCTTCCGATGCTGCTGACACCTCCAAAATATGGGCAGCAACATTGCGGGAAGACTCCAAAATATGCGCAAAAATTTCCCGGACTTCTTCAATCATCGTGATTCCTTCGTGCGCTTCGCGGTTGCCTGTGTTCATCACTTCGACGGCATGACGGGTATCCTGTTGGATTTCGTGAATCAGTGTCGCTATTTTCGCAGCCGATTCCTCGGATTGGTGAGCGAGATTTTTCACTTCTCCGGCCACGACGGCAAAGCCTCGTCCATGCTCGCCAGCCCGCGCAGCCTCAATCGACGCATTGAGAGCGAGCAGGTTGATTTGCGACGTCAACTGGCTGATCGTATCGAGAATCCCTTCGATTTCCTTGGAGCGGCTGTTCAAACGTTCGATGGCCTCAGTTGCTTTGGTTGTTCCTTCGCCGATGCTGCCCATTTGCCGCACCGCCTGCTCCACGACAGTCGTTCCTTGCTCAGCCTGTTCCGAAGCCTCGCGCGCCGCCTCGGAAACATGCGCAGATGTCTCGGCGATTTTCACGATCCCTGCTGCCATATCATTCATGGACAGCGCGACATCTTTGGAGCTGGTCGCCTGCGCTTCCGCTCCGCCTGCAATTTGATTGATCGATTGCCCGATGCGATTGACGTTTTCCGTCGCATGCTCAATGCCTGCCGATACTTCCTGAGTAAAGCGCAGCACCTGCTCGGAAGATTGCGATACCCCCTCAATCAGACCTTTCAAGTGCGCAACAGTCTGGTTGAAGTCACGGGAAAGCACCGCAAGCTCATCCTTGCCGTCTACCGTAACGGTCTGCGTGAGATTCCCTTGCGCCACCACATTGACCACTTGGTTCAGACGCTGAATCGGTTTCACCAGGCGAACAGACAGCCAGTATACGAAAATGATCCCGAGCGCCAACACAACCAGTGAAATCGCAAGCAGCTTGATCGACAGCTCATTTACCGGAGCGTGCAAATCTTTGACCGGAGCCGTGATGAATACGCCCCAGTTCAGTTTCGTCGATGCGTACGAGGAGAACTGCGCCGTTTGCTCCTGCTGGTATTGAATAATTCCATGCCCGCCTTGCTGCGTCGCTTCAAATGCCGTTTTCAGCTCAGGAATGTCGCTTTCCAGCACGGATTGCTTCAAAATAAACTCGCTATTCGGATGCCAGATATACGTTCCTTTTTTGCTGACGAGAAAAGCATAGCCGCTGTGCCCGAATTTCTCTTCGGAAACCGTTTTTTGAATCTCATTGATTGGGATAGTAGAGCCGACATAGCCGTATTGGCGGTTGTCTTTCATCAATGGCAAAATGACCGTCACAATGTTATTGCCTGTCCGTTGGGAAACAACCGGCTCGGATACGATGATTTTCCCTTCGCCTTTTCCTGCTTCCTGAAAATGCGGACGGTCGGAAGGATTGGTTTCCTCTCCTTTGAAGTTGATGACCTTTTTGCCGCTCAAGTCATAGGAAAAGAAAAACGTTTCAAACTCAGGGTTTTTCTTTTGCGCTTCCTGAATCAGCCTCAAGTCATGCTCGAAATTGTTGTCTGAGGACATCATCTCCCCGACTGTTTCCACGATTCCGATTTTTTCCTGGAAGAAGCTGTCGATACGGATGGATAGATTGCTGGCTGTCAGTTCCGCTTCTTTGTCCAGGCTCGATGATAGCAATTGCGAAGAGCTGTAGTAGCTGGCCCCGCATACCGTGCCCAAGCTGATGATCAAAAGCAGGCACATAACGACAATTAACTTTTTCTTTAGACTTGATTCCATCACACGGTGTACCTCCTATCCTTTTTTTCACAACAAAAAAGACTGCCACCCGGACAGCCTTTTTGCGTTCGGCATGGCAACCCGGCTATCGTAGCAGCAGAGAAATGCAATCTGCTTGCCTTAGACCCGTGGCTTTGCGTCCCTGCCTTTCAACAGGTTTGCCTTTGTCATTTTTTGTCGTATTTTGTTTATAAATTTACTATAGCACACGAAAGTAAAAATGTGGGTTAACTTTCAAATAATGCCTTGGATTTTTTTCCACACGAAATCTTTACCCGATTTGTTTGATAGCTAAACTACTTTTCTTGCATAAAATTACAAAAAAGCCCCTCCAAGTAAACCATTGTGCGCTTTTCACACCATGTCTACTTAAAGGGGATGCTATCAGATCATAGCTACTTCCCAGACTCCACAGCCAAGCTGCTTAACGTATCGGTAAGCAGCTCCAACTCTCTAAAGCTTGCCACAATTTGTTCAATCCGTTCTGTTTGTTCGTCTACACTCGCCAATACTTGCTCTACAGACGCACTCGATTGTTCCGTTACGCTATAAATCTGGGTGATTTCATCCACAATCCGCAGCGAGCCATTCTCCAACGCATGAATGAGCGTCTCAACCTCGCCCGCTTGAATCACAACGCTATTCGCGTTATTTGTAATTTGTTTTAGTATGGATTCTGTGTGCTGCGCAGCGTTTTGACTGTCTACAACAGCGGCTTGTCCGGTAATGATTTGCTTGGCAAGGTCGCTTGTCTTATTTTGGATATCCACCAATATGCCTGCTATTTCTTCCGTCGATTGCTGTGAATGGACAGCCAGCTTCCTCACTTCATCAGAAACCACGGCAAAACCCCGCCCGTGCTCTCCCGCACGCGCTGCTTCGATGGCAGCATTCAAGGCCAGCAGGTTGGTTTGGTTGGAGATCTCGCTAATCTTGGAAAGAACAGAACCGATTTGCTGATTTCGTTCATGAAGCTCGTTCATCAACGTCACGGTTTTATCGATGATCGTACTGATATGAGCCATTTGTTTCGTTAGCGTCGACACCTGTTCATTTCCTTCTTCCGTTACCTTCACAGTCGCTAATGTTAAATCTTTCATGCGCTGCGAACTGGCGGCTACTCGCTGAACTCCATGATTTGAATCTTGTACGGAGTTGGAGATATCGCCGACACTTGCTGCCTGCAGTTGCACGCCTTTAGCCACCTCGGAAAAAGACGTCAATACTTCCCGAGAGACGCGTTCCGTAAAAAGGACATTATCTTTTAGCGACAAGCTGAATTGTTTAAGCGTCTCCACCGAATGTAACACCTTACCAAAAATTTGCTCGATTTGCTGTTTAGCAAACAGCGTTTCCTTATGCCGGCTTTCCGCTTGCAAATACACGTTCTCGTTAAGCTTTGCGACATAGATCGTGATGATGGCAACCACGACGAGCGGAACATTATTTGCATCTGCATAAACATTCAGATATTGACCTAGATTCGCAGTAATGATGGCTACAACTGACATCGCAATAACAGGGCGATAGTTGGGATAAAGAGATACAAGAGCGAGGTACTCGAACAAATTTAGCATACTCCTCTCGGCTGTCCGGGGAAAAGTAAGCAAATGCATAACACAAATAAGAGAAAGGACGCCAACCAAGACATACGGAATGAGCAAAATGGTTTTCGCTGCGCGGTTCATCCACATCAGCAGCAAACAAATCCCGGCAAACACGAACCACTGAATGACAAAAGCAAGGCTTAAACCTCGTGTTATATCGATCGCTACTTGCAGTACTACCATAAGCCATCCAATGCAAATGACAATTTTATTGCGCTGCTTGGTAATCAATGTTTTTTGATCCACATGGCACCTTCCTCTTCATCTTAGAAGTATGGAAAAGATGGATGAATGAGTAGCTGTGAGCCTCCTTTCCGCTATGCAACCGATAATCTGAGGCAATTTTCCCAACTTTCGAGAAAAAAATAGAAAAACACCGTCTGTTTTTGGTAGAATTTTGGTTTCCAGCAAAACCTCCAAAACAGATAGGTGTTCTCTTCTATGATAACGAAAGAAAGCTCCCATGATCAACTACAACCGGGTTTGCAGGCTTGTTTAGCTCTGCCTAAGCGCGAAAAAAAGCTGACACTTTGTTGCCCGTGTCAGCTTTTTGCCTTTGTGTTGCTTAGCTCAGTCCCTCTACATGGCCGTGCTCATCCACGTACAGCGACTCGGCTGCCGGCTTTTTCGGAAGTCCAGGCATCGTCACCAGGCTTCCGGTGAGCGCCACGATAAAGCCTGCCCCCGCCGAAATCCGCACCTCGCTCACCTGAATGGTGAAGTCTACAGGTGCTCCCAGCTGGTCAGCCCGATCTGTAAACGAGTATGGTGTCTTCGCCATGCAGACAGGCAGATGGGCCAGCCCCATGTCTTCGATCTTTTGGATCGTCTTCAATGCCAATGGCGAAAAGACTACGCCAGAACCGCGGTAAATCTCCTTCACGACCGTCTCGATTTTTTCTTTCACGCTGCGGTCTTCTTCGTACAAAAAGCGGAACTGCGAAGGACGCTCTGCCGCCCGCGTTACTTTTTCAGCCAGTTCGACCGCACCTTCGCCGCCTTCTGCCCAAGCCTTGGATAGCGCCGCTTCCGCTCCGGCCTCCTGGCACAACTTCACGACTGCATCGATCTCTCTTGGCGTATCTGTGGCAAAATGGTTGATTGCCACGATCGCGGGTACGCCGAACTTCTGCAGATTTTCCAGATGGCGGCGAACGTTGGCAAAGCCTGCTTCCAACGCAGCGAGATTTTCTTCAGCCAGATCAGGCACTTTCACCCCGCCGTTGTATTTCAGCGAACGAACGGTAATCACCACTACGGCCGCCGATGGAGTCAGTCCCGCTTTTCGGCACTTGATGTCAAAAAACTTTTCTGCGCCCAAATCAGCGCCGAAGCCCGCTTCGGTTACGACGTAATCTGCAAGCTTGAGAGCGGTTTTGGTTCCGATCACGCTGCTGCACCCGTGAGCGATGTTGGCAAAAGGACCGCCGTGGACGATGACAGGCGTGCCTTCAATCGTTTGCACCAGGTTCGGCTTGATCGCTTCCTTGAGCAGGACGCACATTGCTTCTACCGCGTTGATTTCCTCCGCACGAACCGGCTGATCCTGATAATCGTAGCCGATGATGATGTGATTCAGTCGGTCGCGCAAATCGGCGAGGTTTTCGCTCAAGCACAAAATAGCCATGATCTCCGAAGCAGTCGTAATCATGAAGCCGTCCTCGCGTGTCATGCCGTTGCCTTCGCCGAGTCCGACCACAATATTTCTGAGCGCTCGGTCATTCATGTCCATCGCCCGTTTCCAGACAATCTTCTTCGGATTGATGCCGCGCGGATTGCCGTGGAAAATATGATTGTCAATCATCGCTGCGAGCAAATTGTGCGCAGCTGTAATCGCATGAATGTCTCCGGTAAAGTGCAGGTTGATTTCATCTGCGGGGAGAATTTGCGCCTTGCCGCTTCCGGTAGCGCCTCCCTTGATGCCCATGCACGGCCCCAGAGATGGCTCCCTGAGAGCGGCAATCGTTTTCTTTCCAAGCAAATTAAGCGACTGCGACAGACCGATCGTCGTCAGCGTTTTACCCGCTCCGGCTGGATTCGGATTCATCGCGGTGACGAGAATCAGCTTGCCATCAGGTCGATCTTTTATCTTATTCCATAGTTCATCAGATATTTTTGCCTTAAACTTTCCGTAAAGCTCCAGATCCTGCTCATCGATCCCTGCTGCCTGGGCAATCTCAACAATCGACTTCATGCATGCCTGCCTCCCTGCCTTGCGAAATGTTTATTTACCAATCTCCTACATTCCACATCCTCGCCCTTTCTCCTCTACCTTTCGCCATATTTCGCCAAAAAGAAAAACCTGCATTCGATCATGCCAGATCAGAATGCAGGCCATTGCTAGTTTGCGAATATTTTCCCCGGGTTCAGGATGGCGTTCGGATCGAGAACTTGCTTCATCGACCGCATCACGTCCAGCGCCGCTCCATGCTCCTTGCGCTGATATTTGACTTTGCCCACTCCTACGCCATGCTCTCCGGTGCACGTCCCGCCGCGGCTCAGCGCGTACTCTACCAGATGGGCGTTCAACTCCTCGGCTCGGGCCATCTCTTGTGCATCATGTACGTCGATCATCAAAATCGCGTGGTAGTTTCCGTCGCCGACATGTCCCAGCACGGCTCCATCCAAACCTGAGCGGTCAATGGCCTGCCGGGCGTCCACGACTGCCTTCGCCAGTTCGGAAAAAGGCACGCATACATCGGTCACCATCATTTTTTTGCCGGGCGATTTGTGCAGAAAAGCGTAAGCCAGATTGTGGCGCGCATCCCAAAGCGCGGCACGGGCTTTGGAATCAGTCTCGAACAGAAACTGCGTGCAACCGTGCTCGGCACTGATGTTTTGGGCGAACTCAATGTCATGCGCAAGGCTTTGCTCGCTGCCGTGAAACTCAATAAAAAGCGTCGGGTTTTCCGGATAGCTCGTTTCCTTGTACAAATTCACCTGCTGAATGGAACGCTCGTCAACCAGCTCGATACGGGCAACGGGAATCCCCGCTCCCATAATATCCACGACCGTATCTACCGCGTCTTGAACGGTTGGGAAGCTGGCCCGCGCTGCCATCGTCGCCTCGGGAATCCCGTACACACGTAGCGTCAGTTCTGTAAACACGCCCAATGTCCCTTCTGATCCGACGAACAGCCCTGTCAGGTGATACCCGGACGATGATTTGGCCGTCATGCTGCCCGTATGAATGATCCGCCCGTCTGCGAGAACGACCTGCAAATCGCGGACCTGGTCGCGCATGACACCGTAGCGGACGGAAGTGGTGCCACTCGCATTGGTGGCCGCCATCCCGCCTAATGTCGCGTCAGCACCCGGATCAACGGAAAAGAACAAACCGTGCTTTTTCAACTCGCGATTGAGCTGAGTGCGCGTCACCCCCGGCTGTACTCTGACCAAAAAGTCTTGCGGACGCACCTCCAGCACTTGGTTCATCAGCGAAAAGTCCATACTGATTCCCCCTGCATACGGAATCGCATGGCCTTCCAGACTGGTGCCCAGACCAAACGGTGTCACGGCAATACGCTGTTCATTAGCCAGCTGCAAAATGGCGCTGACCTCATCCGCAGACTGCGGAAACACGACAACATCCGGCAGATGAGGGGGATGGTACGATTCATCATGGCTATGATTCATGAGGACAGTCGGATTGGTCGTCACTCTGTCCTCTCCCAACAAACTTGCTAGTTGCTGCCGATAATCCACACACTCTCTCTCCTTTGCTGCTTCTCCATAGACTAGATTCCCCTCCCGCCATCAACGTTCATGACTTCCCCGGTCACGATCTTGGACAGATCGGAAGCCAGGTACAGAGCGGCCTGCGCGATATCCTCCGGCTGAATCAGCATGCCCAATGGAACGCTGCTGATGAAAATGTCCTTTTTCCCGGCTTCTACCTCTTGCTCGTCTCCGTTGATGAACTTGCCCAGCATGGGAGTCTCCGCCGGGCCAGGATTGATGACATTGACTCTGATTTGATAAGGAGCCAGTTCGATTGCCAGAGCCTTGCTCAGCATGATCGCCGCGCCTTTGGAAGCGCAGTAGGCATTCAGGCCGGGACGCGCACGGATGCCCGCGATGGAGGCGATGTTGATGATGCTGCCCCTCGCTTTCGCCTTCATGTGCGGAACCGCATGTCTGGCCGTCAAGTAGAGCGACTTCGCGTTGACGGACATGATCCGATCCCACTGCTCCAATGTCAGCTCCTCAATCGGAGTAAAAGCTTGCGGAACTCCGGCGCAATTGACCAACACGTCAGGCGCACCGAAGACGGCGACTGTCTCTTGAATCAGCGCGGCTACACTTTCGTCATCGGCCACGTCGACTTGCACGGCATGGCCCCTCCCGTCCGGCAATTCCAGAGCGACCTGCACAGCCGCCTCTTTGTTCAAATCAGCCAGGACGACATTCGCTCCCTCCGCCGCGAACAGCTTGGCAGTCGCTTTTCCCATTCCGGAAGCAGCGCCTGTGACGATCGCCGTTTTCCCTTGCAGCAGTTGACCGCTCATAGATTGATCACCACCATTCGCTCGTCGGTCATTTCTTCCACGGCATAGCGCGGGCCTTCCTTGCCGAGTCCGCTGTTTTTCACACCTCCGTACGGCATCACGTCATTGCGGTACGTAGAGACGTCATTGATGACTACTCCGCCGTACTCCAGCGTGCGCGCCGCTTTCATCGCGACATTCAGATCACGGGTAAAAATCCCCGCTTGCAAGCCGTATTCCGAATCATTCGCCTGGGCAAAAGCATCCTCCAGATCGCTGTACGGAATAATCGTCACTACCGGGGCGAACACTTCCCGGCACACTACCTTCATATCCGGTTTCGTATTCACAAGCACCGCCGGATAAAACAGAGCGCCCTCCCGCCTGATGGGCAAAAGCGCTGTTGCTCCTTCGCTGATCGCTTCCCGTACCCACTCTTCTGTCCGCTTTGCCTCTTTTTCGCTGATCATCGGGCCGACATCTGTGGCCGGGTCCTCCGGGTCGCCTACCTTCAACTGCTTGACGTGCGCGATATACTGCTCGCTGAATGACGGAAACACATCTTCGTGCACGTAAATGCGCTGGACAGCAATGCACGCCTGACCTGCATTATGAAAGCTGCGCGCAGCCGTCTGCCGAGCCGCCAGCTCCACATCCGCATCGTAGTGAACGATATTGGGCGAGTTGTTGCCAAGCTCCAGAGCGACAGGCCGCATGCCGCTGCGCGCTTTGATATGGCGGCCAACCTCGCCCGACCCGGTAAAGGTGTACATGGCGATGCGTTCTTCGTCCAAAAGCCACTCGCCCACTTCGCTGCCCGCCCCCGTCACGATGTTCACATAGCCTTTTGGCAGCCCTGCCTCCTCCAGTACTTCGACCAGCAAAAAGGTCGCGAGCGGCGTGACAGTCGCCGGCTTGACCACCAGCGTATTGCCTGCCGCCAGAGCCGGAGCGATCTTGTGCGTGCTGAGCAGCAGCGGATAGTTGAAAGGCGTAATCGCGCCAATGACGCCTTTCGGTACGCGGATTGTGAACCCGAGGCGATTTTCCGAGCCTTCCGTCGATTGCAGCGGGATCATCTCGCCATGAATTTTTTTGGCTTCTTCCGCAGACAAGCGAAGCGTATTAATCGTACGATCCAGTTCGTTCATCGCATCTTTGCGCGTTTTCCCGACTTCGCGGATGAGGGAAAGCTCCATCTCGTCCCGGCGCGCTTCCATCAGCTCAGACGCCTTCAGCAAAATTTTATAGCGCTGAAACGGCGTCAGCCGATCGTTCCGAAACGTCTCCCACGCTGCCTCTACCGCTGTCTGGACATGGTGCCGTTCGGCGCGGGCAATCTGCGAGATGCACTCGCCGGTGTATTTGTGCAAAACAGGGATATAGCTGCCCGTTTTGATCCATTTTCCGCCGATGTACAAATCATACGCTTTCGCTTCCATACTCTCTTCCTCCCTTGTCTCTTTATCTCGTCCCCAAATAAATGTGCCGGACAATCTCGTCCCCCAACTCCCTCGTGGTCGCCTTGCCCCCCAGGTCAGGCGTCAGCACCTTGCCCTCCTGGACAACTTGCTCGATTGCGTTCATGATGACAGCACTGATTTCCGGCAAATCGAGATGATCCATCATCATGCTCAGGCTCCACACTTGCGCGATCGGATTGGCGATCCCTTTTCCGGCAATATCAGGGGCTGATCCGTGGATCGGCTCGAACATCGACGGGTATTGGCGCTCCGGATTGATGTTGGCCGACGGAGCCAGCCCAAGCCCGCCGACTATGGCTGCCCCCAGGTCTGTCAAAATGTCTCCAAACAAGTTGCTCGCAACCACCACCTCAAACGTCTCCGGTCTGGTGATAAAATAGGCGGCCAATGCGTCGATATGATATAAGTTGGTGCGAACGTCCGGGTGCTCCAGGCTGATCTCCTTGACGATCTCATCCCAGAACGGCATGGAATGGTTGATTCCGTTCGATTTGGTAGCTGCCGTCACGCTTTTTGTCGGACGTTTCTCTGCCAGCGCGTACGCGTAGCGAAGAATGCGCTCCGTGCCATACCGGGTGAAGACGTTGTTTTGCACCGCCATCTCGTAAGGCGTCCCCTGGTGCATCCGCCCTCCCATGTTGGAATACTCGCCCTCGGTGTTTTCCCGCACGACGACAAAATCGAGATCGGCATGGCTTTTGTAGCGCAGAGGGCTTTCCAGACCTTTGAGCAGCTTTACAGGCCGCAGGTTCACATATTGCGAAAAGCTGCGGCGAATCGGCAAAATCAACTCCCACACCGATACGTGATCGGGCACCTCTGGCGCTCCAATCGCTCCCAGCAAAATCAGATCGTGGTCTTTCAATATGTCCAGTCCATTTTCCGGCATCATCCTGCCGTTCGTGAGGTAATACTGGCAGTTCCAGTCCATGATCTCGCGGGTAAAACGAATCCCTCCATGCGCTTCCTCTACGGCCGTCAACACCTTCAATCCCTCGTCCATCACCTCTGGACCAATGCCGTCTCCTGGTATGACTGCGATCGAATATTGCAGCAATCGTCTCCCTCCTTGAATTAATTCAATTTTAAAGAATAATCGGATGCACTGATCTCATGCACCTTTAATGCCAATCGTTCATCTTTGCACATAAATACCCAAAACATTCAGTCTTTTTTATTTTTTATATCATAATTTGGAAGTCATGCTTATCTTTTTTAAAAAAGTGTTGCAACAAAATGTTGCAACACTCAGACTGTCGGCAGTTTTTAATTGGTCAAGCAGCTCCGTTCATGCCCTTTCCTGCCTTCCATAATCTTACACTTTACTTGCAGGTCGTTTTTCAAGCGAAGCACTCCTTCATTGGATTTTCATTCTAAAAAAGACGAACTCTTTTTCTCCCATGCAGAGAAAAGCAATTCGTCAGTATTTCCGCCGAGTTGATTTACTTCGATGAAACCCCACTCTATTCGTCGTACAATGCCGACTTAGCCTGCAAGGGGTTCCCTCATTCAAAACGTTGCGCTTCAAACGTAGGCTATAAATTAAGCTACATTCCACTTTCAGCTTATTTCATAACACTCTCTTCAATTTTTCCATTTACGTTACTGTAAAAATGAATATGCTTGTCGGTACCTAGATAAGTGATCGTAAACAACGTTATCTTTTCATTTTTCCAACCGATGAATAGCTCCACTCCTGCTTTTCCACTTAACATACCTTCTTCGTCTATCATATGATCCGGGCCCGCAGGCTTGTAATTGACATCTCCAAGGAATCGATACGTCCAATGTTCGTCATTCCCATTCTCAAGATCGCCGTTGTCGTTAACTAACGTATAGTTACTACCATAAAGCTGTTTTATTTCATTCATCGTTAGACCGATCTTGACTTCATTCTTTATTTTTTCAACTTCATTAATCACATCATTAGCACTGATCGACTGAGTTTCTTGTATGCTAACGGAGCGTCCAATAATGCCCGTTGAATATAAAATAACGAATACAACTACCAGCAATCCGAGAATGAGTAGGTACCCTTTTTTGTTCTTCATGTTATTCCTCCTTACTTGATATTGGAAAAATCTACACTCCCATGTTCAAATCACGGGAGTGTAGATTTTTTACTGATTTGCAGATGCGTTAATAACCTCTGCTTTTTCCTCTTGTGTCAACTTCGTGTTCATAATTTCTTCAATGTCATTATCGCTTAAATTAAATTGCTTTTTGAAATTTTCCGTCGTTCTTTCAGACTCTTCGACTGAATAGAACCAACTATAAAACGCATCCGACCCGACATAAGAAATAACCAGGAAGTCAAAGAAATCTTCATCTTCAGGATGAGTATGCCCATTTTCCTGTTCATGTTCTCCATGTCCTTGTACATCCAAAGGACTTAACGAGTCTGGCCTATTTTCTGGCCAGAATACCCAAGGAGAAAAAGTATCCCGATCTCCCGGTTTTTCCAAACCTTTTGCATTTACATCAAAGTGCAAATGATATCCAGTCGCTCCACTGGTTCCAGACATAGCAATCGTTGTGCCTTTTTTTACTTTTTCATTCGTTGTATAGTAAAGCTCTTTAGGTTCTAAGTGAAGGTATCTCGTAATTAGCTTCTTATTGGTATCTGGGTCTCTATCGTTATGTTCAATGGTAATAGCATAGGTAACCCCATCTTTAAAATGCCCGCTTTGAATGACTTTACCTTCGGCCACTGAATATACATCTTTCTTTTTAACTCCAATGTCAATTCCCTTATGCCAACGGTCACCAACATCACCATAATCATCGGTGATCTTTGTACTCGTTGTTGGCCAAGCCCATCGCATATTTTGATAGGGATCATCCGAACCCATCGCTTTGATTTCCTCGTCTGATCCCTTATTGTTAGTTGCAGCCATAACGCTTGGAGCAAAAATTGAACCGACTAAAAACATGGAGCACATCAGAACATTAAGTTTCTTCAAAACCGTTACCTCCATAAATATAAGTTAAAAAGAGATGTTGAAGAATATCTTCTGATGAAGGGATATAAAAGCAGCGACATCATATCTATTACCACTCACTATGGCAAACTCCCATCCTTTGGAGCAAGGGTGATTTTTGCCGATGAACCCGAAGTAAGACAGTATGCTACACCTGCTAATTTAGGCTCCGATAAAACGAATAGTGTGTTCAAGCACCAGGAGAAAAAATATTAGTCTTGGTTAAGACGCCATACAATACTAAAACGGCACCCGGTATTATCGGGTGCCGTTTTTTGTAATGCAAATCGTATTGTTTAGTTATCATTTCCCTACTCCAATGAGTTGTGATTTTACAGCTTCAAGTTAATGCAGAAGAGTTCACGTTATTTGCTAAATGCTATCTGATCGAGTTTTTATCAAACTTGTACCACTTTGTCATGACTCCCCCATATAAAAAGGCGCCCCAAGCTGATACTCCGCCATCTTGCGGTACAGCGTATTCCGCCCGATCTGAAGCAGCTTTGCCGCTTTGCTGACGTTGCCGCCGCTCGAATGGAGCGCGCGTCTGATCGCCACAAGCTCGGTCTCCCGCAAAGACGGAATCCCTTGCTCATGCTCCGCTTCTTCCGTCAAGCCCTCCAGCTGGATGTGCTCCTCGCCAATATCATCGCCATCGGACAAAAAAGCGGCCTGCACCAGCACTCCTTGCAGTTCGCGCACATTTCCCGGCCAGGAATAGGCAACGAGCTTCGCTTTCGCACTCGGGAGCAATTCGCTTGGCTGCTCAGGGGCAATTTGCTGCATCAGATGCTCCGCCACCTGGATGATATCGCTTCGTTTGCGCAACGGCGGCAAGTGAATCGAGACTCCTTTGAGCCGATAGTACAAGTCAGCCCGGAAACGTCCCGCCTTGATTTCTTCCGGCAAATTGCGATGCGTTGCCGCAATGATTCTCGCCTGAATCGGCCGGGACTGGTTGCTGCCTACTGGCGTGACGACCTTCTCCTGCAACACCCGCAGAAGAGCGGCTTGTCCGCGCAAAGACATATCGCCGATCTCATCCAAAAAGATCGTGCCTTTTTTCGCCGCCTCAAACTTGCCGATCCTTCCTTCGCGATTCGCCCCGGTAAATGCTCCGCTTTCGTAGCCAAACAATTCGCTTTCGATCAAATTTTCTGATATCGCACTGCAGTTCACGGCGATAAAAGGCTCCTGCGCCCGTGGTCCCGTCTCGTGAACCATCTGCGCGAACAGCTCTTTGCCCGTGCCGCTCTCTCCCAGAATCAGCACGGGAAAGTCGACCTGCGCCGCCTTTTGCCCCAGCATTTTCGCCTGCAAAAACAGCGGGCAAGAACCTGCGAGACGAGGAAACGGCTTGAGCTGCGTCTTTGGCTTTTTCAAACTTTTCAAAGCATCCGCATCCGACGTCTTGGATGAAGCATCTGTCCATGAGCCTGACGTGAACAGGCGCGGGCGTTTGTCCTGCACCTCTCGTCCTGCGCGCTCGTACTCTTGCGGAAGCCTTTTCCCAAGTGCTTCCGTTCCCAGCTGCTGCTTGGCAGACTCATTGAAGCCGATCAGTCGTCCGTCCCGATCCAGACCGACCAGTGGCACTTTTCCCGGCTCTCCTTTCACAACCGGACTCTCGCCAAGCGCGATGACCCGCTGTGCATCGGCGTACAAAAAGCGGTTTTGCAGCGTTTCCGCAATCATGCAAGCGATGGTCAAAGCAAACGGATGGGAGTATTCCTTGCGCGTACTGATGTCGATGACGCCGAGCAACTCGCCAGTCGGTGAAAAAATCGGCGCCGCCGAGCACGTGAGAAAGCGGTTCTCCAAAAAGTAGTGCTGCTCTCCTTGTATTTGAACAGGCTGCTGCGCGATCAGCGCCGTCCCGATCGCGTTCGTTCCTTTTGAATTTTCTGTCCAATTCGCCCCGATTTGCAGTTGCACTTTTTGCGCCTGATTGGCAAACACGGGGTCGCCGACAGTGTGAATGATATTGCCATCCCGATCCGCCAACAAAGCGATGTGCTCTGTCGACAACAAAAAGGGAGCGAGCTTGTTGAACAGCGGGAGGCTTTCCTGAATCAGAGGGTGATTTTCCTGAATGATTTCTTTGATTCTTTTGCTGGAAATGATTTGGTCATTGGCTTTCTCCCAAGCATTGAGGTTCGATTCCTGGCAGCGCTTCCAAGATTGCTTGACAATCGTTGACAACACTCTTCCCTCCCCCAAAAATCATTCACTACCAGTATAGCACGAGTAAGTATGCGAATCTTGGCGGAAAAAGCAGTTCCTTGTCTAACGCTCCCAAATATTTACGAGGTGTCCCAAAACGGAACAACTTTTGCTCCATTATGGAGCATTTTTGCTGTCTTACTTTTGCGAAAACGCTGTCATTTCCAGCTTCCCGGCAGTTGGTACAGGATTTGCTTTTAGAAAAAGCCGTAAAGAAAAAGGTGATATTAGAGGAGGCGTTCGCATGATCTACGCTCAACCCGGTCAAGCCGGTTCCAAGGTGACTTTCAAAAATCGCTATGAAAACTACATCGGGGGCAATTGGGTACCGCCGGTGAAGGGTGAATATTTTGAAAACTTATCTCCTGTAAACGGCAAAGCATTTTGCGAAGTAGCTCGCTCCACTGCAGAAGATATCGAGCTTGCACTGGATGCCGCCCACGAAGCCAAAGACGCTTGGGGACGCACCTCTGTTACACAGCGATCCAACATCCTCTTGAAGATCGCAGACCGCATGGAAGCCAATCTGGAACTTTTGGCAACGGCTGAGACGTGGGAAAACGGAAAGCCTGTCCGCGAGACGCTGGCTGCCGATATCCCGCTGGCGATCGACCATTTCCGTTACTTTGCCGGAGCGATTCGCGCCCAAGAAAGCTCGCTGGCTGAAATCGACAACGACACAGTCGCTTACCATTTCCACGAGCCGCTCGGTGTCGTCGGACAAATCATTCCTTGGAACTTCCCGCTGCTGATGGCTACATGGAAGCTCGCTCCCGCTCTGGCAGCAGGAAACTGCGTTGTCCTCAAGCCCGCCGAGCAAACTCCTGCTTCGATCATGGTGCTGATGGAGCTGATCGGCGACTTGCTGCCTCCGGGCGTCGTGAACGTCGTAAACGGTTTCGGTCTGGAAGCTGGCAAACCGCTCGCATCCAGCAACCGCATCGCCAAAATCGCATTTACCGGAGAGACGACTACAGGTCGACTGATCATGCAGTACGCCTCCCAAAATATTATTCCGGTCACATTGGAGCTGGGCGGAAAATCTCCGAACATCTTCTTCCCGGACGTGTGTGCCAAAGACGACGCTTTCTTGAACAAAGCAATTGAAGGCTTCGTGCTGTTTGCACTCAACCAGGGCGAAGTTTGCACATGCCCGTCCCGCGCCCTGATTCACGAAAGCATTTACGACCAGTTCATGGAGCGCGCTCTGAAACGCGTAGCCAGCATCAAGCAAGGCAATCCGCTGGATACCGACACCATGATCGGCGCCCAGGCTTCCCTGGAGCAAGTTGAAAAAATTCTCTCCTACCTCGATATCGGAAAACAGGAAGGGGCAGATTGCCTGATCGGCGGTTCCCGCGCACAGTTGGAAGGAGACCTCGAAGGCGGCTACTACATCCAGCCTACCGTCTTCAAAGGACACAACAAAATGCGCATCTTCCAGGAAGAAATCTTCGGCCCGGTAGTCTCCGTGACGACCTTCAAAGACACGGACGAAGCGCTGGCTATCGCAAACGACACGCTGTACGGCCTCGGCTCCGGCTTATGGACGCGCGATGTGAACACCGCTTACCGCGTAGGACGTGAAATCCAGGCTGGCCGCGTATGGACCAACTGCTACCACGCTTACCCGGCGCATGCCGCATTCGGCGGATACAAAATGTCCGGTATTGGCCGCGAAAATCACAAAATGATGCTCGCCCACTACCAGCAAACCAAAAACCTGCTGGTCAGCTACAGCGAGCAGGCATTGGGCTTCTTTTGATCGATGAGCCAGCCTGAGAAAGTGCTCGCTACAGACGCTGCCCTGGAGCTGATCGAACGGCTGCGCGCCAAGCATGGCGACTTGATGTTTCATCAATCAGGGGGCTGCTGCGATGGAAGCTCGCCTATGTGCTACCCGCTAGGTGAATTTCTCGTCGGGGAACAGGATGTGCTGCTGGGCGAAATTGGCGGCTGCCCGTTTTACATGGGAAAAGCGCAGTACGAGTATTGGAAGCATACTCAGCTGATCATCGATGTTGTCACGGGTCGTGGCGGAATGTTCTCGCTCGAAGGGCCCGAAGGAGTGCGTTTCCTTACACGTTCGCGCGTCTTTCCAGACAGCTGATCGGAATACACAAAAGACCGTTCCTGCCTTTTTCCCGGCGGAACGGTCTTTCTTTTTCCTCGCTTTATTTCATTCAGCGCTTCTTGGTCCTTCGAGCGGTGCTGCCGCGTTTTGCTGGCGCCGGACTTGGCCGTTTGCCTGTCTGTTTTTGGCCATCAAAACGAGCGCTGCCACCATGCTGCTTCTCTGCTCGCTTATGGGAAAAAGCCCCCGGCTTGCGCGAAGCATTTGCGGATTTGCCCGCAAAATCGCTTCTGCCTGCCGCTCGCTCGCTGCTCTGCCCTGTTTTCGTCATCCGTTCCTGGTTTCGCTGGTCATCCCCATTTTTTGGGGTCAAGCGAGCGGTTTGCTGCTGGCGATCGGCTCCGTGCTGCCCGCGTTTTCCCGTCTCGCGCTTCCCTTTCCCGGCCTGTTGCTTACCCTCGGCTTTAGGTGGTTTGCCCCCACGTTGACCGCCCTCAGCTCTGGCTGGCCTGTTTCCACGGTGCTCGCCTTCTGCTCTGACTGGCCTGCCCGAACGGTGCTCGCCTTCTGCTCTGGTTGGCCTGCTTCCACGGTGCTCGCCTTCTGCTCTGGCTGGCCTGCTCCCACGGTGCTCGCCTTCTGCTCTGGCTGGCTTGCTCCCACGGTGCTCGCCTTCTGCTCTGGCTGGCCTGCTCCCACGGTGCTCGCCTTCTGCTCTGGCTGGCCTGCTTCCACGGTGCTCGCCTTCTGTTCTGGCTGGTTTGCCTCCACGCTGACCGCCTCTGCCTGCGCGCTCCTGCCCCTTATGCTTTGTCTTGTGCTGCTTATGCTCCTCGTTCTCCCCGTAATCCGCCGCCCGCTCGCTCGCACGCCGCTCCAAAGTCATGGCGATTCCTTTTTCAATCTCTGCGAGCTGTGCCCGATCCTTGGCCGCCACCATCGTATAAGCGATGCCCTTTTCCTTGGCCCGGCCCGTTCTGCCGATCCGGTGAATGTAGCTGTCGACATCTTCCGGGATGTCGTAATTGAACACGTGAGTGACTCCCTCGACGTCAAGCCCGCGCGCTGCTACATCCGTTGCCACCAGTAGCTGGATTCTCGCCTCCCGAAAACGCTTCATTACATCCTCGCGTTTTGCCTGCGACAAATCGCCGTGCAGCTCGTCCGACAAATAGCCAAAGCCTTGCAGGGCGGCATTCAACGTGCTCGCCCGGCGTTTCGTGCGACAAAAGATGACTGCCAAAAACGGGCGTTCTTCATCAATCAAGGTACGCAAGGCAGACTGTTTCGCACGATCCGTCGTTTCCACGGCGATTTGCCGGATATTCGCCAGTGTAATCCGTTTGCCTTGCACCCGGATATCTTCCGGATTTTGCATGAAGCGCTGCGCCAGTGCGCGCACCTGCGGCGTCATCGTCGCGGAAAACAGCATCGTCTGCCGCTTGTCAGGCAGGCTCGCCGCGATGTCTTCCACCTCTGGCAAAAAACCCATATGCAGCATCTGGTCTGCCTCATCGAGAACAAACATGGAGACGGTCGACAAATCGATCGTTCCTCGTCTCATGTGATCCAGCAATCTGCCGGGAGTAGCGATCACCACCTGCTTTTTGCCCGCCAGCTTGCGCAGTTGCCGGTCGACATCTTGTCCGCCATATACGGCCAGCACGTGCAGATCATCTGTGGCAGCCGTCAGCTTTTTCACCTCTGCCGTAATTTGCAGAGCCAGTTCGCGGGTAGGTGTGAGCACCAGCGCCTGCACATCGTTTGAGTCCGGGTCCGCTTTCTCCAAAATCGGCAGGACAAAAGCAAGCGTCTTCCCCGTTCCTGTCTGCGCCTGGGAAATCACATCCTTGCCTGCCAACAGCGCAGGAATCGCTTTTTCCTGGATCGGGGTCGGCTCTGTAATTCCATTTGCTTGCAGCGCATCTATCCATTCTTTTCGTATGCCCAATCTAAAAAAATCCGTCAGTTTCGCCATCTCCAATCATCATGTATCCGAGCAGGATCATTTCGTACAAACAGCCACACCGATAAAGTAGCGCACGCCATCTCGCGGCTTTTCAAACGTCGGCCCTCGCTGATAGTAAATCTCCACCTGCGAAAACCGGACAAACAGCTCCTCAAACTCTTGGGGAGTCAATTGATGCACATGAAACGGCTCGCTCGTCTCCTTGCCTCTCCCCCGGCCAAACGGACTGGACAAAACCAGTGTTCCGCCCGGTTTCAGCATGCGATACAGGTTGTCCATGAACAACAGATCGTCCGCTACATGCTCAATCGTTTCAAAGCTTAAAATCGTATCAAACAAGCCCAGCTTCTCGGGAAGGGCGGGATCGAGAGCGTCGGCTTTCTGGTACGTAATTTTTTGATGGTGATATTCCCGATTCGCGTAAAAAATCGTGTCGTCATCAATATCGACAGCGATCAACTCGGTCAATTCCCGCTTCCGATCCTTGGCAACCATATGACAGCCGTATCCTGTCCCGCATGCAATATCAAGCACTCTTCCTTTAATATAAGGAGTAGCAAAGTAATAGCGGGCGATGTGCTCCAGAAGCATGCCATTCGTCGGCTTCAGCAGCTTGGGGATGATTCTCTCCCCGGTCCATTCCAGCAAGGTCATCACCATTTCCTCGTTTTTACTTCCTCACATCTTACCCTATTTTTCGTCCAGTTCCTATCTCGGACAACTATTAAGAAATTTGTAAGAGATTTCTATGCTGTTTTGTCAAAGCTTTTCGTTAAGATAAAAACATGAATGCATTCATAAGGTGGGAAAACAATGGCGAACTATCATGTCCTCGTAGTCGACGACGAGGCAGAGATCAGAGATGCGATCGAAATCTATCTCAAAAACGAGTCTCTGATTGTGCATCAAGCGAGCAATGGTCTAGAAGCATTGGATATTTTGGAACGGGAAGAGATTCATCTCATTCTTTTGGACATTATGATGCCTCAGATGGACGGAATTACGGCAACTTTTAAAATCCGGCAGGACAAAAATATCCCGATCATCATGCTTTCTGCCAAATCGGAGGACACCGACAAAGTTCTGGGCTTGAACATCGGGGCCGACGACTATGTGACCAAGCCTTTTCATCCGCTGGAGCTGGTGGCGCGGGTCAAGTCCCAACTCAGGCGTTATACCAATCTCGGCAATTACAAGGCAACCGAAGACGAGATTCAGGTGCGTGGATTGTCGCTGAACAAAAGTACGAAGTCCGTCGCTGTAGATGGCACCGAAGTCCGCTTGACCGCTACCGAATACAAGATTTTGGAGCTGCTGATGGAAAACAAGGGCCGGGTCTTTTCCATTGAGGAAATTTACGAACGCGTCTGGCGAGAGCCATATTTGAATGCAGAAAACACGGTTGCTGTTCACGTCAGGCGCATTCGGGAAAAAATCGAGATCAACCCGAAAGAACCGAAATATTTGAAGGTGGTATGGGGAATTGGATACAAGATCGAAAAATAGCCGCTTCACGCTGCCAGCGCTGCTCGCCCTGGTTGTCAGCGTCGCGCTTCTCGTACTGATTATGGCGGATATTTACCGCAACCGCGAGTATTTGCAACGGGACAACTACTTCCAGAGCGAAAGCTTCAATAGCGAAGTCAGACTGTTTGTAGGTCTGGTGAAAACGGTTCATGTCGACTTTGCCGACTATGAACGCAAGACGCCAGAACAAAAGCTAGGGAAAGCAGCCGTAGAGCAGTTCCAGCAAGACCGCAACAATGCTTATCAAGAGATCAGGCAGCGGTATGCTGACATGCACCCCGACGATGCTGCAGCGAAAAAGTCCGAGATGATCCGCGAGCTTGACGAAGCAACAGCCGAATGGGATGCGAAATTCAAACAAATGGTCGTGGAAAAAGATGCGGAGTACGAAGAACGGAAAAACAGCCTTGCCCTTCGCAACCCATCGTTCCACTACTATGTCAACGACTACAAGACAGGGAAAATTTACTCCAATAGCCACACGCCAACGGATGCAGAATTAAGCGAGAATGCCCGCTACGTAATCCGCTTTCCGGAAAACTCAGATCAAAGATACGGCGATTTTGCCGACATTAACCGCATGTATCAACTGAATCAATGGTCTGGCACTTTTTTTGTTCCGAAAATTCCTGATGGCTACAGCCAAGTACATGCAGATGCCGCCTATTTCGATGCCAAAAGGGATCGGCTGCGCGGAGAAGTCGTCCTGTTGATCGTGACATTGCTCTCTACCGCTGTCCTTTGCTGGTTTTTGCACCGGAACAAAGGCATTGAGCAACCGATTGTCGGCAAAACGCTGAGACTGTTCCGGCGTATCCCGCTCGATATCCGCATCCTCTTGCTGTTTCCGCTAGGTGCTACTTACCTGGCTATGATTTTCAGTCTGCGCTTCTTCTTTTTGCCGGTGGATGTCGAGCATTTCTTCACTCTCGGATTCATGTCTTTGTTTACCGCCTATTGGCTGCTGCAAGTTCTGGAAGCATGGCATATGTATCAGCAACCTGAGTCTCTTTCGCAACAGTGGCAAAGAAGCCTGTTTGTCCGACTGAAACTTGTTCTGCGTGAAAGCTACGCGCACAAAGGCTTGTTCTTCAAGTCTTCCCTGTTGTTCATTTTGACTGTCGGATTCGGCATGAGCGTAGCACTCGGCCTCGTCTCCATCGCGAAAGGCTCAGAAGAGTTGTTCGTGCTCAGTTTTCTGTACGGCTTGTTCTACCTGGCAACCGTCGTTCCGTACATTTTTCGCCGTTTGGCACTCATGAACCGCATCATGCGCGGAGCTTCCGAGATGTCAGCGGGAAATATGCAGGCCACGATTGAAAAAATCCATAAAGGGAGCCTCTCCGATCTCGCGCACTCGCTCAACAACATCAAGCTGGGCTTAAAACACGCGCTGGAAGAACAAATGAAGAGCGAGCGCATGAAGACGGAGCTGATTACCAACGTCTCGCACGATTTGAAAACGCCGCTCACCTCGATTATCAACTACGTGGACCTGTTGAAACGGGATAACCTGTCGGCGGAAGAGATCAAGAGCTATGTCGATGTGCTGGACCGAAAAGCGGGCCGTTTGCGAGTGCTGATTGATGACCTGTTCGATGCCGCGAAAATGTCCAGCGGAGCTGTCGAGCTGCACATTGAGCAAGTAAACGTCTCGGCACTGCTCAACCAGGCGATCGCAGAGTTCAGCGAAAAGATCGAGCAATCCTCTCTCAAGTTTCGCGTCCAAACCGAGCAGCCGAAAATCATGGCTCCGCTCGATGGCAAAAAAACATGGCGCGTTTTCGAGAATCTGATTGGCAACGCCTTGAAGTATTCCATGCCGAATACGCGCGTCTTGATTGATTTGATCGAAAAACAGGATGAAGTCGTGCTGACCTTCAAAAACGTCTCGGCCTACGAAATCGACTTCGATGCCCAGGAACTGTTTGAACGATTCAAACGCGCCGATCAGTCCCGCCATACGGAAGGTTCCGGACTGGGGCTGGCGATTGCCAAAAGCATCGTGGAGCTGCAAGGCGGAAAGCTGTTGCTGGAAATCGATGGCGATTACTTCAAAGTAACGGTCGTGTTTCGAAAAAGCCTCTGATCGATAAAAAGCCGTTGCCCGAACATGAAAAAGCCAATGCCCGCACTGTCAGGCATTGGCTTTGCGATTTTTATACGGCAAAGTTCCGCTGAAACAGCGACTGCAAAGCCGACGCTGTCTCCTGCTCGTCGATGCCCTCCACCTCAAACGTCATTTCATCGCCGGTCTTCGCCCCCAGCGCCATGACGCTCAAGATGCTTTTGCCGTTGGCTTGCTTGTCGTTGTAGATCATTTTGACCGACGAGCGGTATTGATTGAGCAAGTTGACCAGTACAGAAGCCGGACGGGCATGAAGGCCGCCGCTTACGGTGATTTCTACATTAAATCGGACCATTTCACACCTCCTTTTCTGCATCGTGTATGCCGAAAAATTTCTGGATGACGGCCGCCACCCCATGTTGATCGTTCGTGTCTGTCACATGTCGTGCCAGCCGCTTGACTTCGTCTGGAGCATTGCCCATGGCGACGCCCATCCCGACAAATTGCAACATTTCCAAGTCGTTGTAATTGTCGCCGACAGCCACAATTTGTTCCGGACTGATTTCCAGTCTTTTTGCCAAAAGCGCAAGCCCGCTCGCTTTGGAGATTCCCTCTGGCAATATCTCCAGATTGCGTGCACCGGAAGTCGTTACCCGAATTTCCGGCAAGTCGGTTGTCTCCAACTCTTTTCTGGCTACCGCAATCTCGCTTTCCTCGCCCATGACGAAAATTTTCGGTACGCGCACCGCATGCTCCTGGACGTGCCCGATCAAATCAGCGGAAGTCATCAGTTTGACCGGATAGCGCTCCCGCCAAAGCTGGCGCAAGGTGCGCGTGTTCACCAACGGATACAAGTCCTTCCACTTCCAGCGCCGATTGGTGAGCGTATAAGCTTCGTGCAGCAGCATGACATCCAGCTCGTACTTCGCCAAAATGTTTGTCACCGAAGCGGTCGTTTCAACAGGTATCCGACTGACGTGCAGTTCCTCGTCTGTCAGCGGATCAGCCACATACGCCCCGTCATGCGACACGAGCGGGGTGCTGATGTTCAACTGTCGGGCCAAAGCTTTCGCTGACGGATACGCCCGTCCGGTAGCCAGCGTTACGAACACGCCTCTGTCTGCAAGCCCGCTGATCGCTTGCTGCGTGACTTTTGCCATCGAATGATTCGACATCAGAATGGTCCCATCCACATCCAGGGCGAGCAGCTTGTATCTCGCGCTCTCGTTTTTTCTCTCAGCTTGTTCCACGGTTTTCCATCCTTACGTCACTGGCTTGAAAAACTGTGGCAAATGCTCTTTGTGCGCCTCCAGCATCTCGTCGAGAATTTGCTTGGCTACCACATCGGACGGCACCAAAGGATTGATCGTCATGGCGAGCAAAGCCTGGTGATAGTCACCCGTTACAGCCGCTTCCGCCGCCACTCGTTCAAACGATTTGATCTGCTGCACCAACCCGCGCACAGGCACTGGCAAATCTCCTACGGCAAGCGGGACTGGCCCTTCCCGGGTAATAACGCAGTTTACTTCGACAGCAGAGTCGTCAGGAATGCTCGCAATCGCCCCGTTGTTGCGGACGTTCACTGGCTGAATATCCCGTTTGTCGTTGTAGATCGAGTAAATCAGATTGCAGGCTGCTTCGCTGTAATAGGCACCCCCGCGCTTTTCCAGCTGCGGCGGCTTGATGTTCAGGTCAGGGTCTTCATACAGCGCGAACAGCTCCGCTTCCACCTGCTTGACCACTTCTGCCCGCGTGCCGTTTTTGCTCGCTTCCTCCTGCTCGTGCTCCAGCATGGTGCGAGTCTGGTAGTAGTAGCGGTGATACGGGCAAGGAAGAATCCCCAACGCTTTGATGAAATCTTTGTCCCAGCCGAGATCGAGAATGTTTTGCATCGTAATTCCCGATTGTTCGCCAGTCAGCTTGTCGATGATCTGCGGAGTGACGTTGTTTCCGTCCAGGTAGACTCCCAGCCCGAACACCATATGGTTCAGCCCGGCAAAGTCAATGTGTATCCGCGACTGATCGACCCCCAATATGGTCGCGACTCCCATTTTCATCCCGATGGGCACATTGCACAGCCCGATTACTTTCTTCCGGTTCGTGTATCGCAGAACAGCTTCCGTCACCATGCCAGCCGGATTGGTGAAATTAATCAGCCAGGCATCCGGGCACAGCTCTTCCATATCGCGGCAAATGTCCATGATGACCGGAATCGTGCGCAGCCCTTTGAACAGTCCGCCAGGCCCATTCGTCTCCTGACCGATGACCCCGTACTTCAGCGGAATGCGCTCATCCTTGATTCGGGCGTCCAGCAGCCCCACGCGCATTTGCGTTGTGACGAAATCCGCGCCCGCGAGCGCTTTGCGCCGATCCAGCGTCAGATGCACCTTCATAGGTACTCCGGCCTTCTCCACCATCCGCTTCGCCAGAGCACCGACGATTTGCAGCTTCTTCTCACCCTCGGGAATATCGACGAGCCACAGTTCGCGTACAGGCAACTCGTCGTATCGTTTGATCAGACCTTCCACAAGCTCTGGCGTATAGCTCGATCCCCCACCGATCGTTACGATTTTGATTCCGCTCACACTCCCGCCTCCTTTGCCGCGTGGACATGGCTGTACAGCTCGACAAACTCGCTGGCCAAATCCTTGATCGTCATCGCATTCATCAAATGATCCTGCGCATGGATCAACAGCATGCTGATCTCCGGTTTCTCACCCGCAATCTCCTTTTGGATAAAAGTCGTTTGGTGGTGATGGGCCCGGCTCAGCTCTTCGCCAGCTCGTTTCAGCGCATCTTGTGCGCCCGCCATGTCTTTGTTTTTCGCCAGTGCGATTGCTTCCATCGCCAGGCTTCTCGCGTTCCCTCCGTGTAAAATCAGCTGAAAAATAACGTCTGTATGGTCCAAATAGATCTCCACCTATCCGAGTTCTTTAAATGTCACGAGCTGTATCTGCCGTGTTTGCACGTACTCTTTTATCTCTTTTGCCGTTAAAATTTGCAGCTCCCGTGTACGCGGCAGCGCGTATGAACTGCCTGTCAAAATCGCTTCATCCAAATATGCGGGATGGGTCATCATCTCGGCCACAGAGCAGTCCGCCAGCTCCTCGACAATATCGAAGAAAGTTTGAACAGACAGGTCCTCTCCGTAAAAGCGGTGGGAAAAGCCTTCCGTGGTCAGCACATCCGGCTGCTTCTCCCTTTTCCCTGCTTGAAACCCCCACGGATTGCGCACCGGAAGCCGATATTCTTGTGCCAGGCGCAAAACGATCGGCAAAATCGCTGCATGAGCATGGACGTGATGATGACTGTCGATGTGCGTCGGGGTAAGTCCCGTCGCCAAATACTTTTCGATTTGGCTGCGCAGCTCCCTTTCTACATCCTCCGGCGACGTCGTGCCCAAATAGTCGTATCCACGGTGAAACCGCCCATGCTCATCTGTCAGGGATGGTACATCGTGGCTGACTGGAGCGCCACAGGTGAGCACCAGATGGATGCCCACCCCGAGTGTCGGCGTTTCCCTGGCCAATTGTACCGCGTGTTCGAAACCGCCCATGTTCACCATGGTCGTTGTAGAGGTGACGACGCCCGCCCGGTGCGCCTCGATGATCCCCAGATTCACCCCTTTCGAATAACCGAAATCGTCCGCATTCACAATCAGCTTCATAAAGCGCCTCTCCTCTGGTAAATTACAAGTTTACGGCTTGGTTCGAAGCGGCATTCGCCTGCTCCTCGCTCACCTTTTGTTTATCCCACAAGCGGAAGAACGGATAGTAAATCACCAACGCAATGACGAAATTCACAAGCTGGAGGACGCTGCCCGAGATTTTCCCGCCGGAAGCCAAATAGCCGCTAATAATGACAGGAGTCGTCCAGGGAACTGCCACGCCGCTTGGCTTTGCTACCCAGCCCAGTGACATCGCCACATAGCTGACAATGACCAGCACAACGGGCGCGAGAATAAACGGAATAATCAGAATCGGATTCATGACGATCGGCATCCCGAAAGTGACAGGCTCATTGATGTTGAACAAGCCTGGACCGATGGAAAGTCGGCTAATGTTTTTCATTTGCTCGCTGCGCGCACGGAACAGCATGAGCACCACGAGCGCTAAGGTCGCACCTGAGCCGCCCGCGTACACCCATAGATCAAAAAATTGGGTGGTGATGATGTTCGGCAAATCTCCATTCGGGTCCGCCTGGAACGCCGCCCGGTTTTGATCCATCAGAGTGAGCCAGATCGGGCTCATGATTCCGCCGACAATCGCTGCTCCATGCAGACCGAGCGCCCAGAGCAGATGGACGAGCAACACGCAGACAATCGCTCCAATCAAGCTGCTGCCCAATGCACTCAGCGGGCCGACCAGCAAATCTTTCACGATGTTGTGGATGCTTTCAAACGAAGTGTTTTCAATGAGGATGCGCAAGAGCCAAACGACCAGAAGCACGGCCGAAGCAGGGATCAAAGCGACAAAGGAGCGGGAGACAGCGGGAGGCACACCATCGGGCATCGACAGGACGATTTTCTTTTGAATGATCTTGCGGTAAATCTCGGTGGACAGCACCGCCAACAGCATCGCCACGAACAGCCCCTGGCTTCCCATCAAGGCGACCGGGATCACTCCGCCTACCTCTTGGGCTGCTGTAGCTCCCTCGGGGGTAAACATCGTCTTGTACGGGGTCGCGAGCAAGAAGGCAGCGACAGAAATCGCACCTGCCGACAGCGGATCAACCTTGTACTTTTCAGCCAATCGGTACGCTACTCCGAAGCTGACGATGAGCGCCATGATGTCAAACGTGGCATTCACCGGATACAAAAGCTTGGTTCGCCACAAGTCGCCAAACAGCCCAACCATGAACTCGTTGTAACCAGGGATAGGTATGAAGCCGATAATGAGAAAAAGAGACCCGATAATCAGCAAAGGCATGGTGAGAATGATCCCGTCACGAATTGCCTGCAAATGCTTCTGCTCCGCGATCCTGCCCGCCACAGGCATCACGCGGGCCTCCAGAAAAGAATTGAACCCTGCCATACGCATCCCCCTCTACTGTTTTAGACGAAGAGCAAATTCCAGCACGTTCTTCCCGTTCAGAGAACCGTAGTCAACCGTACGGATTACATCGACTGGAATCCCTCTTTCTTCCCCTACTTTTTTCATTTCCGCCAGCTTGTAGCGCACCTGAGGCCCCAGCAGGAGTACCTCGGCTTGGTCAATATGACTTTTTACGTCATCTGCTGATACCGCCCAGATTTTCACTTCCAGCCCTTTTTCCCGTGCAGCCTGCTCCATTTTTTGTACCAGCAAGCTCGTTGACATCCCAGCTGCGCAGCATAGCAAGATATTCAATATAACTTCCTCCCCTCAGTTGGTTTATGTCCTTTTTCTAGAGCAAGTCGCGTGCCAAAACACCTTGTTTGTATGCGCTTTCACCAAAAAGGGCACCGTTGTCGCATTTTAAGAGTCGCAAAGTCAGCTTGCGCCAAAAGTGTTTGAATGAAAGCGCTATAGTGTTTGGGAAACAGGGACAATTTGGCAAAAAATAAAACACTAGCTACACCAGTGTTTTATTGTGTATGAAGAAATTCATGACGAAACAGACATCGTCCTCACTAAAAGTCACGTCGTATTTGTCTGCCAACGGCTGCAACTCATGGCGGATCAGGTTGTACAGCGTGCGATTGCCCGCTAAAAATACGGCTTTGTCTGTATACGCGATGGAATGCTCTCCTGCTTTCAGCCGATCGACGAGACAACAAATGTGCAAATAGGCTCCGATTCTCGTATCAAAAGTAAGCGTGTTGCCCAGTCTTTCTTCCATGCGGGTCACACACGTCCTGACGTCATCGAGAATGTCCTGCCCTTTTACCATTTTCAGATGTTCTTTGAGCGATTGTTTCATTTTCACGTACGCTTCTTCCAGGTCGATCAGCTGCTGGATATCGGACAGCGCCTCGCCGTTCATCACATCATCCATGCTGTAGCAGCGCAAGCCGCGATCGAGCATGTAATTGCTCACGACGCACAAAACGGTCCGTTCTTCCTTGATTTTTTTCAGCCGACTTTTGGCCTGTGCTTTGTCCAGCAGTTGCAGCGGCACAAATTCCAACAGCTTTTCGTCATAGCGCAGCCGCGATTCCAGCAGTTGTTTTAAAAATAGCGCGCTGCCCTCGCCCGACAGGCAGGCTGCTACAATCGTCAAAGCTGGCGACAGCTTGGCTGGCGGCTCCTTGGGCAGCTCCTCGCGATGCAGCATCGATATGCTGACGACATCGCGGTACACATCCTCCAAAGAATGTCCGAGCATGGCCTTGCGCGTCGCTTCGATGACGTGCGGAGTGCTCACCATCGGCACTACCTTTACCGGGATTCCCAGTTCCTTTTCGATCATTTCCCCAAAACCGAGCAGCGAGCCCATATCGACGAGCAAAAGCAGGCCGGATGCGCTGCCGATGTCCCGCGCTGTCTTGATCGCCTGCTCCAGCACAAGCATGGAGTCTTCTTCCAGCGGCAAGTCAATTGCCCGCGCGTATTGGGTGACAAGCAACCGATTGGTCACGTCGACCATGGCTGTCGCGCCTCCGCTGCCGTGTGTAATGACAAGCACGCCCACCGTTTCCCGCTCCTCTTGCATGCTCTCGTCATCCAGCACGAAAAACATGGTGAGGTAGCCCGCTTCGCCAATCGGCAAGTCCATGAGCAAAGCTTCCTCGATCATCCGCACGCATTCCAATGCTACAGCGAACTCTTTTTTGTACTTGAGCCGCACGCTGTTGATATGCGGATGGACGATCTGCTTCCCTTGCGACAATCGCTCCTTTGACGTCTGGATGTGCAGCGCCAGCCCGAAGATTACTTTTTGGCTCAAAATTTTCTCCAGCTTCGCTTCCGCATAGCGCACGATGTCTTCGACCAGGTGGATAATGATCGGATCAATGATACGTGCCATATCTCCTTTGTTGATTCGCTGATGAACCCCTTTGATAAAAGTCGTGAAGTAGTTTTCTATGTCAAATTCCAGCTCTTCTTCGCTGACGCCCTGATTTTGCAGCTCGTATATTTTCTGCTCGATCTTTTCATAGACGCTGTTGGCAGCATCCTCCTGCTCGCCGCCAAACCAGATGCTTTCCTCGGAGGGCTGCACGACAAAACATTTGTGCTCGGTGCCAATCAGCTCGTCCAGCTCCTGCCTGTAGTCTTTTGCCATGAGCAGTCCCTGCTTGACGTGATGCGGCACATCCTGAATGGAGATGTGCAAAACATGCTTTTTCAGGGAGATATACTCGGCATAAGCGCTGGCGCAGGTCAGCTGGATGTCGGTCTTCAGTTGTCCGATGTTGTTGGGGCAGTGATAGCAAAGAAACGCCTGCAACACGCTCGCTGATATTTGAATCTCCCGGCCCAAGCGAAACGCTTCTTCACGGAAAATTTCCATGACGAGCCCGAGACGCTCCTCCATCCCCCGCTCCAGCAATGAGGGGAGCTTGATCACCATCGGTATGCGGCGCATGAACGTCTTGAGCAAGCTCGACTCCGGATTTTCGGTCGTCGCCATGACGATTTGCACCTGAGCCGTACGTTCCACTTCCGTCTCGCCGACCCGCCGGAATGTCCCTTTGTCCATGAAGGTAAAAAAGATTTCCTGGCCTTCCGCTGGCAGCCGATGAACCTCATCGAGAAACAGAATGCCGCCGTCCGCCTTCTCTACCAAGCCTTTGCGATCCATTTCCGCTCCGGTGTACGCGCCCTTTTTGACTCCGAACAATTGACTGATCAAAAGCTGCGGATTGTTGGCGTAGTCAGCGCAGTTAAAGACGATGAAGGGCGCCCCCTTGTCCAGACGGCCGATATCCACAGCAAACTCGTGAATCATGCCCGCAAACCACGACTTGCCCACTCCCGTCTCCCCGAGAATCAGACAATGCATGCCGCGCGGCGGATACAGCACAGCCGCTTTGGCCTGCTCGATGCGCGTAATCAGGCTTTTGTTTTTCTTCGCCAGCCTGTCCAATGCAGTTTGCGCCAGGTAGAGCGAATCCTTCGCCTGTTTGACATAAAACAGGGTAGGACGCCCCTCCTCCTTTTCGATGCGGCCTTCCTTCCACAAACGGTTCAAATCACTGCTTACGTTGGCGCGGCTAAGACCCAGCAGCTCAGCCAGCTCGCTTGCACTGAGCTTTGTATCAGGACCTGAATCAAGCAGCTTCTGGTAAATGAAATCCACTCGTTTCATTGCGATCACCTGCCTCACAACTTGTCCGTTTTCATTTCAACAACATTTTGGAAAAACCTGCTTACCCATGAATATGATGGATGTACATGCCTCATCACGAAAAAACAGCCACCCTTCCAAACAGACAGGGTGGCTGTGTACAGTCGCTATACATTGACTTGCTGAATCGCTTTTCTCATGTCCAGCGTGTTGGCATTCAGGACAGCAGAAGCATCGTACACTTGTTTCATCATCTCCAGCTGCCTGTTCGTCATCGTCCGAATCTGTTCCGTCTGCTCGCTCACACCGGAAGCGATGTGCGCAATGCTGTTGACCGTAGCCGCTACTTCCTCAGACCCGGCAGACAGCTGCTCTGTCGTGACGGATACTTCCTGCACCTGCTCACTGACCAGCATGAACGCCTTGACCGCATGCAAAAACGATCGCTCTGCTTCAGTCGACAACTCTACGCCCTCTTTAATCTCGGTCGTGACCGTCTCCATCTCGACACTGATTTTCTCCGAATCTTTTCCGATGTTGCCCAACAAAGCAGTGATTTGCTGGACAGAAGCGGCCGAGGCATTCGCCAGCTTGCCTACCTCCTGCGCCACAATCGTAAAGCCGAGTCCGTGTTCGCCCGCTCTCGCCGCTTCAATCGAGGCGTTCAGCGCGAGAATTTTCGTCTGCTCCGTGAAGCCTTGGATCGTGCCTAGCACATGCTCGATTTCCTGCGAATACGCTTTCAATTTTTTGGCGATCTCATAAGTCTGCTCAGCCGAAAGCGAAATGTCTTGCATCTGCTGGCTCATCCGTTTCATTGCCGCGTCACCGGATTGGGCGATTTCCAAAGCGTGAATGGAAGCATCGGACACCGTAGCGGAAGATTCAGCGATCCGCGCTATGCCAAGTGCAATCTCTTCAATCGCATTCGCACTGTCGTCCGCGCTTTTCTTTTGCGCGTGCGCTCCGTCGTAAATGACTTTGACGCTGTCATTCATGCTCTCTCCCATCTCCAGCATCTCATCGGCACTCACTGCCAGTTCTTTCGATGAGAGGACCAAATGATCGGACGTCTTGTCCATATTCACTACCAGTCCGCGAACCCGGCTGTGCAGATGTTCGGACATCGTCAGCATAGACTGATAGACGGTGCCGATTTCATCCACGGACTTTACCGGAGAGGAACGCAAAATGACTCCGGCTGCCGCCAGATCGCCCTCGGCCAGCTTCTCCGCGCTCTCCTTGACGACATGCAACGGACGCAATGCCCGCTGGACAAACCAGACAATCGCGAGCACAGCCGCGAACATGACAACGAGCATCAGGATGTAGATCGGAACGCTTTTCCACAGCACGTTGGTCGCCAACTGCTCGTACACCTTTACATCGGTATCAATCCCCAACGCCCCGAGCACTGCACCGCTTTTGTCTTTGACAGGAACATACGCCGATATGTAAGTCCCGTACTCCGGATTTTCGATAATGGGCGAGCTTGCCTTGTTCCCCGCCATAATCGCCTTCACAGCATCTGGGGGCATATCTGTCACTTCATCAATCGGAGAAGCAGCCGGATCGTTGGGCGGACGTCCATCAATCATAATTTTCGGCACTTGATTCTCATCAAATCGCACGAAGTAGACGTAAATCGCTCCGATTTGTGTGCGGAACACATCCAGCTCCTGTCTAAGCTCCCAGTACAGGTCCGTTTCCTTCGGCTGCTTCAGAAAATCAGCATACTGCTCCGGCTTCATTTGAGCAGCATAGCTTTCTGCAATGCGCATGTTGTAATTGTTGATTCCTTCTTCAACCGCATCTCTCGTCTGCACAATCTGCGTGGCAATGTTTCCCGCAGCGACCAGAACCAAGACGGAGATGATGACACACAAAATACGAACAATCAGATGCTTTTTCATAAATGACATCATTCGTCTGCTTCTCCTCCGCGTCTCATGATCAATAAAAATGAGTTCTGTATGACTATCTGCATGAATACCATCATAGGCGATTTTTGGAATCAGGAACAGAGCATATAGTTCAAAATACCCATATCTGTCACAATTTTTTCACTCTTCCCCGCAGATCGTCTCTGTTCGCTTTTCATGGACAGTTGATTAATTTTCGTTTCATTCTCCGCAGTACGATATAATGGTTTTATCATGACTGACAGGAGATCACGATTGCCATGATGGTTTTCACCTTGTTCACCATGTGGGCATTGGGCCTGCTGGCTCTGTTCACCGACCCGAAACGGACGTCGATCCGCTGGGCCTGTGCCACTGCCTTTGTCGGAGGGGCTGGCTTTCTCTCTGCGGTCATCGATGAAACGATCATGCCGCTTTGGGCGGAGATGTTCACCATGACGCCTGGTACAGAACAAACCTTGCTTTTTCTCAGCCGCCTGTCGTCTTTTATTTGTCAGGTCGGACTGCCTTATTCGTTTCTCATGTTCGCCGTGCATTCGGCGGAGTTTCTTGCGCGCAGAACCAAACTCATCACGCAGTTTGCTGCGCTCTGCTTCCCGGTCTCGATGCTTGCCATTACGCCGATCCACCCGGTTTTGGCCTTCAACTACTGGATCATGGTCGCCTGGGTCATTCCTTTTTTTCTGGTTTCGTGCACGCTGCTCATCGTACAGTACCGGAGCGAGAAAGACCCGCTGGTCAAAAAGAACAGCTTTTTCACCAACGTGCTGATTATCGTCCCGCTCTTTTTCGTCTTTATTTTTATTTACGTCATGCGCATCCAAAACGATTACGAAGCCTGGCGGTACAACATGCTCGTCGTCGCCATCCAGTTCATTCTGATTGTCGCCATCAGCCTGAAATACGGGTTCCTCGGCGTCCGGCTGCGCGTAGAAAAAAGACGCCTGGACAGCACGCTGCGTGCTCTCACATCCGGTGCGCAAATCATTAATCATACGATCAAAAACGAAGCAGGAAAAATCTCCTTGTACGCGGATCGCATCGAAACGTATGCAAAGGAAACAAACCAGCCAGGCTTACAGGAAGATGCCGTAGTGCTCCTGCAATCGTCCCAGCACATGCTGGACATGATGAACCGCATCCAAACCCAGCTGCGCGACGTGGAGCTGCAAGAGTCCCCTACTGCGCCGAGCGAAATCGTCACACAAGTCATCCACAATTTGAAGCCGTACACGGAAAAATATCAGGTTCAAGTGGAAGCCGAGCTGGATGAGAGCCTTCGTCTGCGCTGCGATGCCGTGCAGCTGCGGGAAGTGTTGACCAATCTGTGCATGAACGCGATCGAAGCGATGCGCTCCGGCGGAAAGCTCCATGTGCAGCTCTTTTTGTCCAATCGGCATCTCGTCATCGCCGTTGCGGATACGGGAACAGGTATTTCCAAAGAAAATTTGCCGCATGTCCTCGATCCGTTTTTCTCTACCAAAAGAACCGGACAAAACTTCGGGCTTGGCCTGTCTTATTGCTACAATGTCATGCAAAAACATCAAGGAATGCTGGAAATATACAGCGAGCAGGGAAAAGGCACGACCGTCTTTCTGTTCTTCCCGAAAAAACGCGTCATAACACATTGATGAAAGCAGGAAGGGGGCTATCGGCATGGAAGCCATCAAAGTATTTCTCGTAGAAGATGATCCCGTCTGGCGAAAAGGTCTGATCGATTACTTGAACAAAGAGCCGGGTCTGGCCGTGGTCGGCGAGGCAGGGACCAAAGCAGAAGCTGTGGAGCGGTTTTTGAACGCAGGCGCTGACATCGTCCTCATGGATATCAACCTGACCGAAAACAATCTCGATGGCATCGAAACGGCCATGGAGCTGATTTCCCTGCAAGCGGACTGTAAAATCATCATGCTGACGTCATTGACAGCCGAGGACGTCATCGTCGAGTCCTTTTCCGCTGGTGCCGTCAATTACATCAGCAAATCCAGCTTCAAGGAAATTCCCGAAGCGATCCGCGCTGCCCACAACCGCCAGTCGGCGATTCACCCGACCGCCGCAGCCGCTTTGCGCAACGAGTTTTTGCGCCTGAAAAACGAGGAGAACCAAAAGCTGCTTTCCCCGGCAGAAAAGGACATCCTCCAACTGATTCACCAAGGAAAAACCCAGACGCAAATCGAACAATCCTTGCACATCACCAAGCGCACGATCAAAAACCACATCAACCGCATCCTGAAAAAAATGGGCGTGAAAACGAGCAAGGAAGCGGCCTCCAAAGCCAGCCAAAAGAAGCTGTTCTAGGTCTTATTACCAGGTACCAATGAATGTTGGTACTTTTTTTACTTCCCCCACTCCTTACAATGAAAACATAAAGCAACGCCATTATTCCTTGTAAAGGTGTGGTCCACATGGTCCTCATTCATTCCTTCCTGAAAATGATTTTAATGCTGTGGTTTCGACCTCGCGTTCACGGACTAAACAAAATCGATCTGACGCAGCCGTCTCTGATCATTCCCAATCACGTCTCCCTGCTGGACGCGGTGCTCCTGTCGTTCTGTTTGCCAAAAGGAGCGACCTTCGTCGTCAACACGGAGATCGCCAAGCGCTTCGCCTTCTTCCTGCGCTTCCGCAAGCACATCGCCATCGATCCGCTGAACCCTTACTCGATCCGCCATATGCTGCGGGTGATCCGCAAAGGGGAGACGCTGGTGATCTTTCCGGAAGGCCGCATCACGACGACTGGCGGCCTGATGAAAATTTACAGCGGCGTAGGCTACCTCGCCATGAGAACGGGCGCGACTGTTTATCCGATCGCGATCAACGGACTGGAGCGCTCGATCTTCTCCTATCTGAAAGGCAAGCTGCGTCTCCAACTGTTTCCACTCGTCACTATGACCGTAGGCACCCCGTTCACCATCGCACGCGAAGAAAACCGTTCGATGCGCGAGCAAAAAGCAGCAGCCAATGACCTGATCCTCCGTACGTTGCAAGATGAAATTTTTCAAAGCCGAATGAAGCAAAATGTAAACCTGTTCGATGAAACGATTGCAGCCGCGCGCCTTAACGGATCAAAAATGGAAATCGCCAAAGACTTGACCACAGCGATCAACTATCGCACGTTGCTGATCGGAAGCTACTTGCTCGGCAAAAAATTGCAGCAGCCGCTGACGGGAAAACCAGTGGTCGGCGTGTTCCTCCCGAACTCGGTCGGTCACCTGATTACGTTGCTGTCCTTGTTTTCGATCGGAAAAACACCTGCAATCCTAAACTTTTCGCTCGGCATCCGCTCGCTTCTGGACTGCTGCGAGACTGCCCATATCGACACGATCCTGACATCGCGCGCCTTCATCGAAAAAGGCAAGCTGGATCACATCATCGCTGGCCTGTCGCCGAGCATGCAAGTGATTTATCTCGAAGATTTGAAAGCATCGGCGACCGCTTTTGACAAACTGGCTGCCTTTGGCTCCTATCTGACTGGCAAAAAAGCGGCGCACGGCGCCAATGAGCTGATCCTGTTCACTTCCGGCAGCGAAAGCAAGCCAAAAGGCGTCGTGCTGACGCACACCAACCTGTATGCGAATATCCAGCAGGTGACCAGCATGATCGACATTACGAGCCGCGACAAGTTTTTCAATGCATTGCCGATGTTCCACAGCTTCGGCTTGACTGCCGGCACGCTTTTGCCAGTCGTCAAAGGGATTCCCGTCTACTTGTACCCTAGCCCGCTGCACTACAAGGCGATTGCGGAGCTGGTGTACGACCAGAACGCGACGATTTTGTTCGGCACCTCGACGTTTATGGCAGGCTACGGACGAATGGCGCACCCGTATAACTTTTACTCGCTGCGCTATGTGTTCGCCGGAGCGGAAAAACTGAAAGACGATGTTCGCAAGCTGTGGATGGAGAAATTCGGCGTGCGGATTTTTGAAGGGTACGGGGCAACCGAAACGGCGCCGATTCTCGCTTTGAACACCCCGCTGGCGAACAAACCCGGTACGGTGGGACGCTTGGTGCCTGGCATGTCGTATCGCCTCGATCCTGTCGCCGGAATCGACGCAGGCGGAGAGCTGCTCGTCAAAGGCCCGAACGTCATGAAAGGCTACCTGATCCACGGAAAAGGCTTCGTTCCGGCAGAAGAGTGGTATCACACCGGAGATTTGGTGACAGCCGACCAGGAAGGTTTTCTCAGCATCCAGTCCAGACTGAAACGCTTCGCCAAGATCGGCGGCGAAATGGTCTCGCTGAATCTGATTGAAGAATTGGCGATGCAATGCTTTGGACATTCCGGCTTCGCTGCGATTACCGTCAATGATCAGCGAAAAGGCGAGCGCGTCCTGCTGTTTACGACAGACGAAAATGTGGCGCTCGGTCAACTGCGCTCGTATTTGACCGAAAAGCAATACTCGCCACTGCTCATCCCTGGCACCATGCAGTTCATCAAGACATTGCCGCTGCTCGGGAGCGGGAAAACCGATTACGTCAGTCTGAAGCAACTCGCAGAAAGTGGAGGAAACTGATGTGAAAACGCGACTACAACCATTGCAAGCTCTGTATTTCACGCAATTCCTTTCGGCTTTTGCAGACAACATGATTTTGTTTGTCATCGCCAACTTGTTGCGGGAGAACGGTTTTTCTCCCGCGATGCTCGCACTCGTATCGATTTCCTTTTTTCTGCCTTACGTATTTCTGGCTCCGCTCGTCGGACCTTTTGCCGACAAACATGCCAAATCGTTTGTCCTGGTGATCGGGAACTTGATCAAAGCACTCGGCGTCGTACTCTTGTTTGTGATCGATCATTCGAGCATTTTGCTGTTGATGCTCAGTTACTTTACGGTAGGCGTGGGAGCCGTCGTATACTCGCCTGCCAAGTACGGCATTTTGCCAGAGCTGACGCGCAATGAAAATGAGTTGTTCCAGGCCAATGCGCGCATCGAAGCGTATACGATCGTCGCCATTTTGACCGGAATCGGCGGAGGCGGAGCGATTGCCTCCACGACCGCACCGCTCTTGTCGTCGAGCATCTGTCTCGCTCTCTACTTGCTGTCACTGGGCATGACCTTTTTCATCCCGCGCATCAAAGGAAACAGCCTGATTCGATACGGTGCGGAAGCTCGCCGCTTTTTCATCGACTTCCAGCACTTGATGAACCGCCCGGAAACGAGCTTTTCTTTGATCGGCACAGGGGCGTTCTGGATGAGTTCCGCTGTCCTGCGGGTAGCTGTACTGGCCTGGATTCCCGTCGCTCTCGGGATCAATCCGCAAAGCTTCTCCGTCTCGCTGATTTTGGCTACGACTTCCATCGGCATCATCATCGGCGCGTTTCTCGCACCGAAGCTGATTCCGCTGTCCCGCTTCACGCGCTCGGTCGGTTACGGCTTCGGCATGTTTCTCATCATCGTGCTGTTCCCGTGGATTCACGTAATCGGCATCGCCATCTCCCTGCTGCTTTTGGTCGGGTTCATGGGAGGAGTATTCATCATTCCGATGAACACCGTCCTGCAAGAAGAAGGCAAAAAGATGGTCGGCTCCGGGAAAACCATCGCCATTCAAAATTTTATCGAGAATTTCCTGATGGCAGCCGGCTCGGGAATTTACTACCTGATTGTTTACCTCGGCGCTTCCATCTCCGCAGCGATTGTCGGCCAAGGCTTGCTGCTGCTCGTATTCCTGCTGTACCTGGTGAAGCATCGCAAGCGAATCGTCGGTTAGTCGATTAGTTCCTGAAAAAGCTGCGAAAAGAAGACCGCCTGAACAGCAAAAAGCCGTGACTGTAAGCGTCACGGCTTTTTTGGTGCGGTTCGAGACCAAGCTGCGTTATTTCTTCTGTTGCGTAGTCGTCGCAGGGGCAGCAGGGGTTGCTTGCGCTTCCTTGACCGCCGCTGCTTTTCTCGCTTCGTTCAGCAGGCGATAAAACTCGCCTTTTGTTTTCACGTTCGCGAATTTCGCTGCGTCGACTTTTGCCTTCGCTGTCAGTTCCGCGATTTCTTCTTTGGTCACCGCATCTTTGATGTTGATCGAAGCGATATTGGTGTATTTGCCGTCTTCTGTTTTCGGAACGCTCAGGACGCCAGCATTGATCAGCTCTACTACGTCTTTGCGCTCAGGAGCAGAGGTGTCGACGCCGATGATCTTCCAGTTGTTTTGCACTTTTGGCTCATATACGCCTTTTTTCACTTCTTGCAAGTACGCGATAGCGCGGTTGCGGATTGTTCCGCCTGTTTCTCCAAAAGCATCATTTGCTTTGGACGTCCACAGCTGATCGAACTTGCGTCCTTCCAGCGCGCCGCCTTTTGCTTGCAGGGCTTCCATCCGGTACGCATTCATGCCGAGCTTCAAGCTGTCCTCTGGCTTGATTGGTGTTCCGTCGAGCTTGCGCAAGTTGGTGATGCGGCTGCCGTATGGCTTGGTCAGGTCAATCTCGTATTTCACGCCGCCGAAGAAGTCGTTGGTGCTGTATTTGGAAGCGCGGCGTTTCGGGTCAAAGCTGACAGTTACGTCGCCAGGACGAGTGGAATTGAAGTAGCCTACTGCCCACTCCATGTAATCTTTCAAATCTTTTCCGGTCACTTTGTATACTGTGATTTCGCCGAATGTGTACTGATAGTTGTAGGCGATGTCTTTTTTCTTGATCGGGCCGACATCGAGCTTGGCCTTGTCGTTGTCGATCTGGTGAGCGACGACGTCTGCCTTGCTGTAGTAGAGCATCACTTCGTGGAAGAAGTCGGACAGTGGCGTCTCCTGAATTTGCACAGTCGGGATGCCTTCCACCTCGTTTTTCGGCACCAGGTTCATGCCTTTCAGCTCGGCAACAACGATGTTCGCATCTGCGCGGGCAAACTCGTGGAACGGCTTGAGCTTCGTTTCCAGCTCAGGATCGGAAACAGCCGGAGTGCCGTCAGCGCCTTTTACAGGCAAAGCAGTCGCTTCCTTGCTGGTCAGCACAACTTTGCCGTCTTTCTTTTCAAAAGTCAGATCAATGCGCGACAGGTGCGTACCGTATTTGTCCGGCTCGGAAATCAGCACACCGTTGATTTCTTCTTTTTTCACCAGTTTGTGCATGTGGCCCGCAAAAATGGCGGTCAGCTCCGGTACGGCGTTGGCGATATCAGCTACGCCTGTGCCTGGAATGCCGTTTTCGTTCTCGATGCCCATATGCATGACGCCGATCATGACGTCTACCTTGCCTTGCAGTTCTTTTACGGCTTTCTTCGTTTCTTCTACCGGATTTTTGACCACGAGGCCATCCAGATGGTCGGTGCCTTTTTCAAAATCGGTAATCATTGGCGTGTTCATGCCGATCAGACCGATTTTTACGCCTGCGCGCTCTACGATCGTATAAGCAGGCAAGAAACGCTCGCCATTTTCTTTGTAGATGTTGCCCGCGAGAACTGCCCCTTTATACTGGCCGCTGATTTTGTCCAGTACATCCAGTCCGAAGTTGAACTCGTGGTTGCCAAACGCCCAGGCGTCGTAGTTCATTTCGTTCATGGCGACCATCATCGGCGACTGCGGCTGGTCGTTGAACAGTTCAGCGGAGTTGTCTTGTATCGAATCACCTGCATCGACCAGTACGGTGTTCGGATTTTCTTTGCGAATGTCCTTGATCATGGTGAACAGTTGCGTCAGGCTGCCGTTTGTATTCGGGCCGTCGAGCGCATAATCCCATGGCATGAAGCGGCCGTGGATGTCAGATGTGCCCAACAGCGTGATTTTGGTCGGCGCTTCCGCCGCTTTTGTCGGTGCAGCGATTCCCGCCAAGGCACTGCCCAGCACCATTGTGGTCATCGCTACGCTCATCAAGCTTTTTGCCAGTAAAGCTACCTTCTTTTTCATAGTTTCCCCTCTGTTTCTCTCATTCTGTCAGATCCCGTGCGCTGGTAAAGCTTTTCGCTCCTCCTGTTCTCTATTCTAAGAAAATTTTGGCTTTCTCTCTAACTATAGCAGGCAGTGCCGGCGAATGGGACGATTTTTGCTGATTCTCCCCACAAAAAAGCCGCGACAAAAGAAGTCACGGCTTGACGGCAGCGTAGTTTTGCAAGCACTCAAGGAAGAGCTGCCCGTACTTGTCGAATTTGGATTCGCCCACACCTTTGATCTTGAGCATGGCCTGTTTGTCAGTCGGGCAAAGGCTGCTCATTTCCTTCAAAGTGCTGTCGTGGAAAATGACGTACGGCGGCACGCCTTCTTTTTGCGAGATTTCTTTGCGCAGCGTTCGCAGCTGTTCGAACAGCTCGTCATCTTCCGTGAGAGCAACCGGACGGATCGAGATTTTTTGCACGACGCGCTCTTCGCCCATCAAAACGGGCAATGCCCGCTCTCCCAGCTTGACGATCGGGTATTGGCTCTCTGTCACCTGCAAGTACCCTTCCGCGATCAGCAGCTGGATCAGGTCGGCAATTTCTTTTTCCTTGTACTCCTTCATCAGACCGTACGTGGGAAGCTGATCAAATTGGAGCTGGGTCACCTTTTTGTTTTTCGAGCCTTTGAGCACCTGTGCGACCAGTGCCGCGCCGAAGCGTTCCCGCATGCGCTTCACGCAGGAAAAGATTTTTTGCGCTTCGAGCGTGATGTCGCTCAGCTCTGTCTCATCGGTGCAGTTGTGGCAGCGGCCGCACTCCGGGGCATCGGCTTCCCCGAAATACTGCACGATATACTGCTGCAAACACCTCGGCGTCCGGCAGTAATCGACCATGGCGTAGAGCTTTTTGTACTCGTGATCTTTGCGCTCGTCCGTCAGCTGGTTTTGCTCAATGAAAAACGACTGGGTCTGAATATCCTGCGGCTGGTACAGCAAAATGCACTCGCTCGGATCGCCGTCACGCCCGGCGCGCCCGGCCTCCTGATAGTACGCCTCCAGGTTTTTCGGCATGTTGTAATGAATGACATAGCGCACGTTGGACTTGTCGATTCCCATTCCGAACGCATTGGTGGCAACCATCGTGCGAACGTCGTCGAACAGGAAAGCCTCCTGATTGGCAGCACGCTCTTCCTCTGACAGTCCGGCGTGGTATTTGGTGACCGGAAAGCCGCGCTTTGCCAGATCGGCATGAAGAGCATCGACGTCTTTTCTCGTCGCAGCGTAAATAATTCCGGCCTGCTGTCTGTTCGCCTTCAAATAAGATTGGATGAACTCGCGGCGATTTTCCCCTTTGCGCACAGACAGGATGAGGTTGTCCCTGCCAAAGCCCGTGATGAAAAGCCGCTCGTCTGCAAGCGACAGCTGGCGCTTGATATCAGCGGTTACTTCCGGTGTCGCTGTCGCAGTCAAGGCAGCGACGATCGGACGCTCTGGCAGCGTGTCCAAAAAACGGGCGATTTCCAGATAGCTTGGGCGGAAATCATGCCCCCACTGGGAGACACAGTGCGCCTCATCGACAGCGATGAAGGAGATCGGCATATTCCGGATCAGTTGTTGAAACGATTCCGATTCGAGCCGTTCCGGGGCAATGTAGAGCAGCTTGTATTCGCCACGCGCAGCCATCCGCAGGCGCTCCCGCACCTCGCTGTAATCGAGCGAGCTGTTGATTTGCGTAGCGGCAATCCCCATGCTGACCAGTACGTCAACCTGATCCTTCATCAAGGAAATGAGCGGCGAGATGACGATGGTTACCCCGTCAAAAAGCATCGCCGGAACCTGGTAGCAGATTGATTTTCCCCCGCCCGTCGGCATGATGCCTACCGTGTCGTGTCCTTCCAGGAGGCTTTCGATAATTTTCTTTTGTCCCTCGCGAAATGTTTCGTAGCCAAAGTATTTTTGCAAAACTTCTTGCGCTTTATGCAGCAAAGAGAATCACCTTCTCTTTCGATAGAATAGGTCGTAGCTTTCAACTAATTATTAGTGTAAACATAGGCGTTGGGACAAAACAAGGGGAACTGTCAGCATAAAAAAGAGCACCTCGGCGGGTGCTCATGATACTGATCATCCATTTGCGTTTCATGCACTTTCCCCTGCTCTCCGTGTTCGCACCATATACTCCCATTCGTATTCCTTGAACAAAAGCAAGCTGGTCAAGCTTTGTTGTCTGGTTTGGGTGCGAAAAGACAGCTGTTCGTACAATTGCTTGGCACGCTGGTTTTTCCCGGAGACATGCAAACTGAGCTGATCCAGTTGCGGGCGGTCTTGCCATTCATTCAACGCCCATTGCATCAAAAGTTTGCCGACTCCCTTCCCCTGGTGCAGCGGGTGGACAGCTACATCGGCAATATAGCACTCGCCCACTTTCAACTGATGGGTGAGACAGTACAGGCCGATAGTCAGCTTCAACAGCTGCCATTTCCCGAATGTTTTGAACTCATCCCACGGAGGAAACAGACTTTCTTGCTTCGCTTCCTCGGCGGTCTTCCATTTGAGCGAGAGCGTCCCGACAACCTCTCCGTTTTGAACGGCAACGGCTCGCTGACTTGCCGGTTCATCGGGAAAATGATGGAGCAAAATTTCAAAGCACCGCGCCAACTCACTGTCGCTCATTTTGGTTAATGGCTGAAACTTGTTGCGAAAGCTCTCAACAAGCAGACGGCTGACTGGTTGATTGTACTTCGCCTGCATCGGTTCCAGCGTGATCGGTGAGACATTCATAATGCCTGCACCTCCTTTTTACAAGTCAGCAGCGTCCAGCAGTACCCGTAGCTCGTAATGCAAGTGCTGGCCGCTGAACAAAGACAAATACGATTTTTCAATCAGCACAAGCGGTCCGGTCGCGACGAGAGATTGAGCCGCCAGATACTCGTAAAAGCGCTCGATCAACTGGTCGGTTGCCGCATCGCCATTCGCCAGCCCTTGAAAAGTCAAGTATGAGCCGCCCGGCAGTGTCATGTTTCCAGACTCCGGCGCTTCCAGACACAAGGACACCGTTCCCGAACCGTCGTACAAATAGTGGACGTCTGTCTCGAACAGGTTTGGCACCAGCCTTGCCTGTTCAGCGAGTTGTCTCGCCTGAATGTGTGTCTGTTCGTCCATTTCCAGCCAGCGCATGAGACGGACAGGTTCGTACCGCTTTATTTGAAAGGAATCGGGCCGACTCGCAAAATCATGCTGCTCTCGCAATACTTTTTGAATGAATGCTTGCAGTTCCAAAAGCTTGCGAATTTGCGCGTTCGTTTCCAGCAACGACTGGCGGAGCAATTGCTGATATTGATCTGCGGTGAAAGCTGTCAGGCAATCCTTGATGGCAGATACGGATACCCCCAGTCTGCGCAGCAGCAAGATGTGAGACAGCTCGTAAATCTGCTCGATGCTGTACATTCTGTACTGGTTGTCATCGATATAGGCAGGCTGGAAAATGCCTTTCTCTTCAAAGTAGCGAATTTGATGCACAGACACATTCATAATGCGCGCCAGCTCGCTGATTGTGATTTCATTTTTCATGCAACACCACTCCCGGCCAGGATTACCTTAACCTTACACCTTAGGTCAGACCTAAGGTCAACGGCTTTTTGCCTGATCGGTTAATTTCTTGTGGAATGAACAGCCACGGAGCTTCTCCTGTTTTGGACACGCGGAAAAAAGGCCAGCCGCACCAGTCTGTACATGACATAACCCAAAAACCCTCCTGACGTGTTCAGCAAAAGGTCGTCGACGTCAAATGTCCCGCAACTCATGACCAGCTGAGTTGTCTCCAGCAGCAGGCTCAGCAAGAACGAGAGCCACACGACTTTTCCCATTCCGCTCGCCTTTTTGGCAAACAAAAGCGGCAGCAAAAAGCCGAACGGCATAAAAGCCACTATGTTCCCAGCAAAGTTCACCAGACTGTGCCCGCTGCGATGTTGCTGAATCGCGTGCAAATAGCTTTGGATTTCATGAAAAGGCACCAAATTGGCTCGCGTGTGAAAACGCTCCAAAATGGCTCCGGGGTCGCTGCGCACAATCTCCCATTGCGCTGTCAGCAGCTCTCTGTCCAGGCTGCCGAATTTGAACAGCAATATTTTGACCACCAAAAACAAATACAGGGCGAACACGATATAGCCAACGATGGTCACCAGCCCCAGCGGGTTACCCTTTTTTTCGGTCTGACTCAAGGTCGAATCCCCTCTCCAACAACTTCTTCGTCTCCGTAAAACGAATCGCCTCATTTTCTGCGCCCATCACTACGGAGATCAAGCGTTTATCGCCTTGTTTGGCGGTTCCGGTGAAACAGTAGCCTGCCTGATCGGTGAAGCCCGTTTTCAGCCCATCCAGTCCGAGCACGCTCATCGAATGGTCGTCTGCTTGCACCATCAGATTGGTGTTTTTCACTCTTTCTCCTGTTGTAAGCCGCACAGACGGCTGCGCGGTCAAATCCACAATCTCGGGAAAATCCCGGATCAAATAGTAAGCGAGCATTCCCACGTCTCTCGCTGTCATTTCGTTTTGTCCATAATCATAATCCAGTCCGGTCGCATTCACAAATGACGAGGCTGTCAAACCAAGCTCCGCCGCTTTCAAATTCATCTGCTCAGCAAAGGCCGGGGTGCTGCCTGCCAAATATTCGCCAATCGCCACTGCCGCATTGTTCGCTGAGCCGACTGCCATGGCTTCGTACAAGTCTTTCAACGGATAGCTGCGCCCCGGCTCAAGACTGACTCTCGCTCCCTCGGCGCTGGCAGCATTGACGGAAACAGGCACCTCGTCTTCCCACGTTACCCGCTGTTCCTGGATCGCTGCGAGCAGCAGGTACTCGGTCATCATTTTGGACATACTCGCCACCGGATATGCTGTATCGGCGTCTTGCGCATACAAGACTTCGCCTGTCTGACTATCGATCAGGATGGCTGCCCGCGCATCTACATTGGCGTCCAGCACCCGCAAATTCCCCAAGACTTGATTAAGCCGCAGGTCAGCCTCTACGGAAATCGTATCGCGAAAAAACGCAATTCCGACCACCAGAGCCACCAACAACAGCAGCAAATTGCCTCTCCTCATAAAAAAAGCCCTCCTTGCCCGCATGACACGTTCTGCATCCATGCTGATAAGGATAGGCTTTCATATTTAAAAAAATCGCAACCAATGGTAAAGAAAGAGTAAAGGATTTATAACGTTCCGCTTATAGTGCGGGGAAGCCATACGGTGAACGTCGTCCACTCCGGCGTGCTCTCCACAGAAATCGTGCCCTGGTGCAAGTCGATAATGCTTTTGGCGATGGCGAGTCCAAGACCTGATCCGCCTGTTTCTTTGGAGCGCGAGCCTTCCACGCGAAAAAACCGTTCAAACAAGCTCAGCAAATACTCAGCCGGGATGGGCGCCCCGTTGTTGGCAACGGTAATAGCCACTCCCCGCCCCTCAACAAATACGCGCACGAGAATGTCCGTACCGTCACGCCCGTATTTTACCGCGTTGGAAATGAGATTTTCCAACACGCGCACGAGCTTGTCGGTGTCTCCGGTCATTTCGATTTTTTGATCCGGCGTATCGACGTGCAGAGACAGCCCCGCTTCCTGCGCGTCGATGCGAAAACCAACCGATACTTGCTCGACCAGCTCGACCAGATCAAATTGCGTGTGGCTCACATGCGCTCCTCTGTTTCGCACCTTGGTATATTCAAACAGATCGTTGACCAGCACGTTCATCTGTTTGGCCTTTTCATAAGCGATATGGGCGTACTGCTTGATCTGCTGTTCGTCCGTGTACTTGTTCTGCTCGATCAGCCCCAAATATCCAATAATCGAAGTCAACGGAGTGCGCAGGTCGTGGGAAACGTTGGTCACCAGATCATCTTTGGACTGCTCCAGCCGCCGCTCCTCCTCCATCGCATCGCGCGTGCTTTTCACCAGCGCATGAATGCTGTCCACGACATTCCCCAAATTGCCTTCGGGGCGTATGGAAATAACGTGCTCATAGTTTCCTTTGGCAATGTAGTGCAGCTCGGAAATAATTTGCTCCATCTGCTTTTGCTCGACGTATTTGCGAATACGGACGATCGTCCAGGCGGCAAACAAGCCTGTCGCCAAGAGAATGATCGGGATTTTGAAAGAATCTGTCCCGAATGTGCGTCTCAGCATCCAGACGTACTCTTTGATCTGGGGAATGCTGTACAAATATTTGTTGGCGAAATAAGCGGCTGTCTGGAACAGGGCGTAAAAAATCAGCAAGCTGAGCAACAGATCGACGAGAATGCGAAAAAAATACTTGGTACTAAGCTTCAATTTTATAGCCCACCCCCCAGACCGTTTGGATCACCTTCTCGCCCTTCGTCGCTTTCTCCAGCTTCTCCCGCAAGTTGCTGATGTGCACCATGACGGTTTTGTAGGACACGTAGTTCTCCATTTTCCAGCAGCGGTCGAAAATTTCTTCGGAAGAAAATACCCGGTTGGGGTGGCTCGCCAGCAAAAACAGCACGGAAAATTCGAGCGCCGTCAGCTTGATCGGGATGCCGTCCTTCGTCTGGACGACGTGGCTTTGCTTGTCGATAATAAGCGGCCCCGCCTCGATCACATGGTCTTGTTTTTGCTGCTGCACGTAGTTCGCCCGCCGCAGGAGCGACTTCACCCGCGCAATGACCTCCAGCGGATTGAACGGCTTGACGACATAGTCGTCGGCTCCTGTCATCAGTCCCATGATTTTATCCATGTCGTTCGTCTTGGCGCTGGCCATCAAGATCGGGATGGTGGAATTTTTGCGTATGCGTTTTGTCACTTCCAGTCCATCGATATTGGGCATCATCACGTCCAAAATGACGAGATCCATGCTTTTTTGCGCCAGCTTTTCCAGCGCCTGCAAGCCGTCGTAGGCTTTTTCGATTTCGTAGCCTTCGTTGCCCAAATAAATCGCCAGCAAGTCCACAATTTCCTTGTCGTCATCAACGATCAAAATTCTCATTGTCCGCACCTCCGCACGAATCCGAGTCGTTACTGACCACTATAGCAAAAATGTTTAAAGAAAAGCTAAAGCTGCGTCAGGCAGCCCAAATGCTCGGCGAAAATCGCAAGTCCTGGAGCGAGTTCGCCCGCTTCTACACGCCTTCCCAAACAAAAAAGCCGACGGCACTCGCGCCATCGGCTGGATCAGTCGACTCACACACTGGCGTGCGCAAGCTTCCGACTGCTTTCTATTCTTTTGGATGAATCATTTGCTCAGGACGCACTACCGCGTCGAATTGCTCCTCTGTCAAAAGGTTGCTCTTGATCGCTGCTTCCTTGAGCGTAATGCCTTCCTTGTGCGCCAGTTTCGCTACCGCTGCCGCATTTTCATAGCCGATATGCGGGTTGAGCGCCGTTACCAGCATCAGCGAGTTGTTCAGGTTCTCCTTGATAACAGCAAGGTTCGGCTCAATGCCTACCGCGCAATGGTCGTTGAACGACTTGATCGAGTCTGCAAGCAGACGTGCGGATTGCAGGAAATTGTAGATGATAACCGGCTTGAACACGTTCAGCTCGAAGTTGCCTTGACTAGCGGCAAAACCGATAGCGGCATCGTTGCCCATGACTTGGCAAGCTACCATCGTGATCGCTTCGCTTTGCGTCGGGTTCACTTTTCCTGGCATGATGGAGCTGCCCGGCTCATTGGCAGGGATCACGATTTCACCGATGCCGCAGCGCGGGCCGCTCGCCAGCCATCTGACGTCATTGGCGATCTTCATCAAGTCGGCTGCCAGTGCCTTCAACGCGCCATGTACATGCACCAGCTCATCGTGGCTGGTCAGCGCGTGGAATTTATTTTCCGCCGTGACAAACTTTTTGTTGGTCGCTTCACTGATTTCCGCAGCGACCATCTCACCGAAGCGCGGATGTGCGTTGATGCCTGTTCCAACCGCGGTACCGCCAATCGCCAGTTCGCGCAAATACTCGTTGCTTTCCTTGATCATTTTCTCCGTTTTTTCCAGCATGCGCACCCAGCCGCTGATTTCCTGACCGAGTGTCAGCGGGGTAGCATCCTGCAAGTGAGTCCGGCCGATTTTGATGATGTCTATGTATGCTTCGCTCTTTTCTTTCAGCGTCTGTTTCAGCAGGGCGAGTGCAGGCAAAACTTGATCCTCGACTGCGACCAGTCCAGCCATGTGCATGGCAGTCGGGAACGTATCGTTGGAGCTTTGCGATTTGTTCACATCGTCGTTGGCGTGAATGCGCGCGCTGCTGCCTTTTGCCTCCAGCAGTTGGTTGGCGCGGTGCGCGATGACTTCGTTGACGTTCATGTTGGACTGGGTGCCGCTTCCCGTTTGCCAGACAACCAATGGGAAATGCTCGTTCCATTTTCCTGCGATGACTTCGTCTGCTGCTGCCACGATCGCTTCGGCCTTTTCCGCATCCAGCTTGCCCAGCTTTTGGTTAGCCAAAGCTGCGCTTCTTTTCAGAATGGCAAACATGCGGACAACTTCCAGCGGCATTTTTTCTTCACCGATCTCGAAGTTTTGGAAGCTGCGCTGCGTTTGCGCCCCCCACAGCTTGTCGGCAGGCACTTTCATTTCACCCAACGTGTCTTTTTCAATACGAAATTCCATCTCGCATCCTCCTCTATGAATGATTGCCTCTTTTATCATGTCCACTTCTTCCCTTTTGGAATAAAGGCAGACGTATTCAATTAAAATGATAATGATTTTCATTCTTGTTATCAAGAGGAGAAGTGTATATAAAAAACCGCAGCGCCTCTTGTGTGGCAAACTGCGGTTCTTGTCCAAGTGCTTATCTGCTTTCTACCTCGACGGACATCACGTGATCCACAGCTTTCAGCAAGCTGTAAATATCAGTCGTATATGTATTCTCCGAAGCGGTAATCATCATCTCCAGCTTTTGCAGTCCGTTCTCCAGGTCCTTGACCTTGACCCGCTTCACCTGCAGGTCGATGTGCTTAATCTGCTTGAAAATGCCATCCAGATCGCCGCCGCTCTCGACCACGATCTTGATCGACAAATCTCGTTGCCGCAAAGATTCGGGTCCGACCCATTTGAGGATGAGCGGAAACAGGTTGATCGCCAAAATGATCAGGACTGTCGCGGTCACAGCCTCAAAGTAAAAACCTGCTCCCACCGCAATACCCAGCCCGGAAGCCGCCCAGACCATGGAAGCTGTCGTCAGCCCGGAAATCACATCGTTGCTTCTGCGCAAAATGACGCCGGCGCCGAGAAAACCGACCCCGCTGACAATTTGTGCAGCAAGTCGCAACGGGTCCATATTGGTGTGCCCAGGCAAGGAGAACCGATGGACAGACTCAATCGAAACAATCGTAATCAAGCAGCTCGCCACCGATATGACCATGCTTGTCTTCACGCCAAGCGGCTTGTGCTTCAACTGTCTGTCCATCCCGATCAGCAAGCCCAGAAACATCGCAATCCCCAGCTTCATCAAAAAATCATAAGCCATTCGTTTCTCCTCCCCTCTCGTTTAATGTCAGCTTTTCTTCCATCACTCTATTAGAAAGTATATACGCTCTCCCTGAAAAATAGGAGAGAAATTTTTCATCTGCTGCTCCTATTGTAATCCGGCCCCTCTGTCTTCATGATCGGGTAGGAGGCTACCCAT
>NZ_DOTK01000075.1:0-9715 GCF_003521185.1 Brevibacillus sp. | reverse complement strand
GAACAAGCAGAAAAGCTGTATTCCCGATTACTTTTGCGAGTAATGGAGAATGCAGCTTTTTTTGTATGAGAAAGAGGGTTACTCGTCATCGTCACCAAATGTACGAGCTTGCCGGAGTGAAGAGTTTTTCCGCGTTTCCCTGAAATCGCCGATGGATTAGATCGGAAATTTCGTTTTTACATTGTAATCTTGCTCCACTATAGTATGGATTACAGAATTAATATACTGAAATTTCTGTTCATAATTCGTAATGAATGGGAAAGGAGCTTTTATGAAGCAGGATTCCTCAGTACGCTTCCACTATGCATGGGTAATTGCCGCAGTGACTTTCTTCATTCTTTTGATTGGCGCAGGGATTCGGTCGGCACCTGGAGTATTTATGGTGCCCGTTGAGCAAGAATTTGGCTGGAGCCGCTCTTCTATTTCCCTTGCTCTCTCTGTCAATTTGTTGTTATATGGTTTGGTAGGGCCGTTTGCTGCAGCAGTTATGGATCGTTTTGGCATCAGGCGCATTACAATTCTGGCTCTGTTTATGCTGGCATTAGGAGCTGCTCTGACTACATGGATGCAGTCATCCTGGCAGTTGACACTGTTGTGGGGAGTGGTCGTTGGTCTCGGATCAGGGTGTACAGCATCAGTATTGGGGGCGATGATTGCCAATCGGTGGTTTGTTAAGCAACGTGGTCTGGTCATGGGGATTTTGACAGCAAGCGGTGCTACGGGACAGCTAGTGTTTTTGCCCTTGCTAGCCAGTTTGGCTGAATCGGATGGCTGGCGTATAGCGTCTTGGGTAATTGCTTCTGTCGCGCTCGTCATGGTGCCAATGGTTGCGATGCTGATGCGAAATCATCCCAGCGATAAAGGGCTATTCGCTTATGGGGCGACTGTAGCTGATCGAGAGCATGTCGCTCCGGCACAAAATCCGTTTCGGGCGGCAATGAAAGGGCTTCACACAGGTCTTCGTTCTTTTGATTTCTGGTTGTTGGCTGGCAGCTTTTTTATTTGTGGCTTGTCTACGAATGGTTTGATCGGAACTCATTTTATTGCTGCCTGTATGGAGCATGGTATTCCAGCAGTTACTGCCGCTAGTCTGCTCGCTATGATTGGGATTTTTGACATTATTGGAACGACCTTTTCCGGATGGCTGTCGGATCGTTACAATAATCGCTGGCTGTTGTTCTGGTATTATGGACTTCGCGGTCTTTCCTTGATGTTTCTTCCTACTGCGCTGTCATCTTCGACATTTAGTTTGGGGTTGTTCATCGTCTTCTACGGTTTGGACTGGGTTGCCACAGTTCCTCCGACAATGAGATTGACGACCGATATTTTTGGCAGGGAGCAAGCAGGGATTTTGTTTGGATGGATACTGGCCGCCCATCAATTGGGAGCAGCAGTAGCTGCTTACGGTGGCGGAGTCGTCTATACGGTATTGAACAGCTACTTCTTTATGTTTATTGTCGCAGGAGCATTTTGTCTGCTCGCTTCTTTTATGGTAATGAGAATTGGAAGGAACGCGCTCAGCGTAGATGTTTCCCGGAATATGTAACGGTAAAAGCGCGAAGTTAACCCCCAAGGATTCAGTACCTTGGGGGTTAGTTTTACGCAAGGGGGGCCAGCGGGAGAGAGATACGGAAAATAGCACCGCATAACGCGCCATTTTCAACTTCAATCCGGCCATGTGAACGCTCAATGATTGCTCTGGAAATAGCCAATCCTAGCCCTACCTCGCCATTTTTCCCTTTGACAAAGCGGTGAAACAAATGAGGCAGCAAATCTTCCTGGATGCCTGCTCCATCATCAATAACATGAACGATTACAAAATGTTTCCCGACTTCCACATCGATGACGATCTTTTCTTTAGCGTGTCGTAACGCATTGCCAATGATGTTGAGAAAAGCCTGGAGCACCTTTCCCTCATCTATATGAACAATGTCGGGAGTAGTGGCGGCACGAATTTGAATGGAAATCTTTTTTTGCAGCTGGAGTGGATGAAGTCGCTCAATTGCGCGGTTCACCAACTCCGTTGCCGAATGATCGGAGGGACGAAACAAATTTTCTTCACTCTCAAGCTTCGCCAGCAAAATGATTTCGGTAACGATATGCTTTAAGCGATTTGTTTCTTCTACGATAACATCCAATCCTTTTTGTGCCGCTGCCTCTGCGAAAACACCATCGCGTATTCCTTCCGCATATCCTTGAATCGACATGAGTGGAGTCTTTAATTCGTGTGAGGCGTTCTGTAAAAATTGCCGCTGAATTTCATGAAAGCGATCAAGCTCCTGCGCCATAGAGTAGACACTCTCTGCTACTTCTGCAATCTCCCCACGGGCCGGGACAAGCTGGACGTCAGAGAATCGTCGAAACTGTATTTTTTTGATTTCTGTGGTCAGTTTATTCAACGGTCGCACCATGCTGCGTGTGATAAAAAAACTGAGCAAAATCGTCGAAACAGCCCCGATGCATACGATCAGCAACATATTTGTCGTGAGTTCCATTCGCACATCTTTCAGCCCGCGAACTGGTGATGCGAGGATAAGGCGCTGCTTTTCATCGTTTTTAAGAGGAAGATTGACAACGACATAGTCGTCTTGGCCAATGATCCAGATGTTCTTATCTTGCCGTTTCTCCGCTTTCCGTTCCAAGGCTTGCAGCCAATCGTTTACATTCGAAGAAGGCAAGGTGGTATAAAGCACTTTCTTCTTTTTACCAATCAATAGCAACTCTACCTTGCGATTGGACACGAGCAGCTTGTCCAGCTCGGAGATGTCCGCATCTGTGATTTTTTGATCGGCAAGAGTCGTTTTTTCAATCCAGAACTGGCCTTTTAGCGTCAGTTCCTTCTTTTGCTGGGCAATTAAATGGTCGAGCAAAAAAGAATTGATCAGAACAGCAGATATTCCGGTCACCAGGCAAAGGAGCAGGGCGAACATCAAGGTGATACGCAACTGGATATTCATCCTTCGTTTGGCCCCTCCATTTTGCGCAAGCGATAGCCGAATCCCCAGACTGTCTCTAGCGGGATGTGATTCAATTTTTTGCGTATGCGGCGAATCAAATCATCGACGACACGGTCGCTGCCAAAATAGTCGTAGCCCCAGACGAGCGTCAGCAATTCATCTCGGGAAAAAGCCCGATCCGGATTCTCTGACAGCAGGCTGAGCACCTGAAATTCTTTTGCAGTCACTTCTACCTCGTGCCCCAGCGAATAGACGAGTCGTTTGTCTTTATCCAATACGAGAAGACCTTCTGGAGCAGAGTTTTTACCTGGTGCTGGCGCCGCTACAGAGGCGAGTCCCGATTGTGAAGCAGGTTGACGCATATGTTCCCAACGTTTTAAAGCACGATTGACGCGCGCTACCAGCTCACGCGGGCTAAACGGCTTGGTTAAATAATCATCGCTGCCAAGCTCCAATCCGAGTATTTTGTCCACTTCCTCATCACGAGCAGAAATCATGATGATAGGCGTTTCAGATTCCGCGCGGATGCGACGGCAAAATTCATATCCGTCAATACCGGGCAACATGATGTCTAAAACCCAAAGGTCAGGGGGAGCCTCTTCTTTTAGAAAAAAGGCTTCCTCTGCCGATCCTACGGCATCTATCAGGTAGCCTTCTTTTTGCAAATAGGCGGCAACAATCTGGCGAATGTTCACATCATCATCAACTATGGCGATACGAAAGTCTTTCATCGGGTTCCTCCGCAGGGCTTATCTTCACAAGCTATTGTACAACAGTTTTTTCTCCGATCCGTTTCCAGCGCGGTTTTCCCATACTTTTCCCACACTTTTTTGCAAGCCTTACAGCTTTGTAAGATCCATGCAAGGCAAATCGATGGGAGAGACGCTTGGAAGCTTGTACAATCAAGGTAACAAACAAACGGAGGGGATACACCATGAGAAAACTAATGAAGATAGCCGTGCTGTTCTTCGGACTGCTGATCGACACCAAAACAATGATTCGCACCTCCGATTTGGAAATGATCGTTAAGCTGTAATAGTTTCGTTCAGCATTATCCAATGAATCAGAGCGGCAGGGCGTCGGGTATCCGGCGTCTTTTTTGTTTTGAAAAAGATGAGCATGGGCATGGCGATCGAGAGGCTCGCAGAATGGCAAGGGCAGGGGAGAAGTGCCATCGGCGGGTTGACTTTTAAAACATTACATATAATATTGTATTGAAAAGGATCAGGACTCGTATGGGAGAGTGAGTGTTATGTCAGAAAAAAAGGCGTTGTGGACGAAGGATTTTGTGATCCTGGCGCTCTCCAACTTTATGCTGTTTGTCGCTTTTCAGATGCTTCTGCCCACCCTTCCCGTATATGTGACTGATATGGGCGGAGATCAACTGGCGGTAGGGCTTGTCATCAGTCTTTTCACTGTGTCAGCGCTGCTTGTGCGTCCGTTTGCCGGGAAAGCGCTGGATACGATCGGGAGAAAGCCAGTCCTTTTACTCGGCTTGGCGATTTTTCTGCTGGCGGTTGCAGGCTACTATTGGATGGTCAGCGTGGCATTGGTGTTGGCGATTCGTTTTTTGCACGGGATCGGTTGGGGAATCGTCACGACGACTTACGGAACCATTGTGTCTGATATCATTCCTCGGGAACGCAGCGGAGAAGGTATGGGCTACTTCGGGATGTTCAGCAATTTGGCGATGGGCTTCGGTCCGCTTCTGGGGCTGTGGGTTTCGCAAAACTGGGGATACGGCTGGCTTTTTGCCATCTCAGCAGGCTTGACTGCGTTAGCGATGATACTGTCGCGCCTGGTAAAATTCAAACCGATTGTTCCGGCGAAAAAACAGCAAGGAAGCGTGTTAAGCGGGCTTTTGGAAAAGGCAGCGCTGTTTCCGTCCTTGTTGAATTTGTTGATCGGAATCATTTACGGAGGAATCGTCAGCTTTATTACTTTGTTCGGGATTGAGGTCGGAATCGCCAATATCGGGTTGTTTTTCTTGTTCAATGCGATTGCACTGATGGCGGTTCGGCCTTTGGCTGGGAAGTTGTTTGATCGCAAGGGGCCTGTGTGGATTTTGCTTCCCGGTGGAGTTATCCTGGGCGGCGGATTGCTTTTGCTGTCGTACAGTACGACTGAATGGCAGATGATCCTTGCCGCGATATTGTTTGGTATTGGTGTTGGCGGTGTGCAGCCTTCCTTGCAGGCGTGGACGATCAAACGTGTCGATCCGACCAGAAGGGGCGCGGCTACCGGGACGTTTTTCTCGGCATTTGATTTGGGGATCGGCGGTGGTGCCATGATTTTGGGGGCGATCGCCAAAATGACCAGCTTTGCCGTGATGTATCGTTATTCATTAGTAGCGCTCGGACTTTACTTGTTGATTTACCTCATTTATTTGGCCCGGCAAGGCAAAAAGACTGCTATGTCCGAATCGATTTCTTCTTGAGATCGGTTCGGCTTTTTTTATTTTTGCATAAGAAAAGCGGGTATGGCAAAACATAAGTGAATGTAAAACAGCTATGGAATAAAATGGTGTGTCGATGCTGCCGTAAAAGCGGAGCGAAAAACTGAGAAAAACAAGGGGAATCGATTGATTCGACTGGAATTTTTGGACGTGCCCTCTTTCTATATGGTATAATAACGTATTGTGATAACCAGTTGGAGGTTTACCGTTTATGGCAGAAGAAACTGCTCGGTTTCCCAAAGTCGATATTAGCCAAGAAATGAGAGAGTCGTTCATCAGCTATGCGATGAGCGTTATCGTCAGTCGCGCGCTGCCTGATGTTCGCGACGGTTTGAAGCCTGTGCACAGGCGTATTTTGTATGCCATGCATGATATGGGTCTTACTCCTGACAAAGCATTCCGTAAATCGGCAAACGTAGTCGGGGAAGTAATGGCGAACTACCATCCGCATGGTGACTCTTCCATCTATGAAGCGATGGTAAGGATGGCTCAAGATTTTAATATGCGTTATATGCTCGTCGAAGGGCAAGGAAACTTCGGTTCTGTTGACGGTGACCCGGCAGCGGCCATGCGTTATACAGAGTCGCGTTTTTCCAAGCTGGCATTGGAGCTTCTGCGCGATATTGATAAAGAGACAGTTGATTTCACGCCTAACTACGACGGGCGCAAGGAAGAGCCTGTAGTCTTGCCTTCTCGTTTCCCGAACCTGCTTTTGAACGGTGCGTCGGGGATTGCCGTAGGGATGGCAACCAATATTCCGCCGCATAACCTGACGGAAGTCATTGATGGCGTCATTGCCATGATCGACAGTCCGGATATTACGGTTCAAGACTTGATGAAAATCATCAAAGGCCCGGATTTCCCTACAGCGGGAGAGATCCTTGGGGTAAGTGGCATTCGTCGTGCTTACGAAACGGGTCGAGGCTCGATTATCATGCGAGCGAAAACCCAAATTGAAGAGGAAAAGGGAAAACCGCGCATTATCGTGACGGAAATTCCTTATCAGGTAAACAAGGCAAGACTCGTTGAGAAGATTGCGGAGCTTGTCCGGGAAAAGAAAATCGAAGGCATTACCGATTTGCGGGATGAGTCTGACCGTAAAGGTATGCGCATCGTAATGGAGCTTCGCCGCGATGTCATTCCGAAAGTTGTGTTGAACAATCTGTTCAAGCATACGCAAATGCAGACTACTTTCGGTGTGAACATGCTGGCATTGGTCGATGGCCGCCCACGCGTCCTCAATCTGCGTGAGATGTTGTATTACTATCTGCAGCATCAACGCGTCATTATTCGCAGAAGGACCGAATACGATCTGAAGCAGGCTGAAGCGCGCGCTCATATTTTGGAAGGCTTGCGCATTGCCCTGGATCACATCGATGAGATTATCAGCCTGATTCGTTCTTCGCAAACAACGGAAGAAGCTCGCGAGGGGCTGATGAGCAACTTCGCTCTGAGCTACGAGCAGGCACAAGCGATTCTCGATATGCGTCTGCAACGCTTGACAGGGTTGGAGCGCGAGAAAATCGAGAACGAGTATCAGGAGCTATTGGTGAAGATTGCGGAGCTGCGAGCTATTCTTGCTGATGAAGCCAAAATCTACGCGATTATTCGCGAAGAGCTGGGCGAAATCAAGGAGAAGTTCGGAGACGAGCGGCGCACCGCCATCGCTTTTGATGAAAATCATATCGAAGACGCTGATTTGATTCCGGAAGAGGATGTCGTAATTACGCTGACTCATGACGGATATATCAAACGTCTGCCTGTATCCACTTATCGTTCACAAAAACGCGGTGGACGGGGCGTTCAGGGATTGGGAACGAAGGATGACGACTTTGTTGAACATCTGTATATTACCAATTCTCATGACTACATCATGTTCTTCACAAGCAAGGGCAAAGTGTACCGTCTGAAAGGCTTTGAGATTCCAGACCTCAGCCGCACGGCAAAAGGCACTCCGATCATCAATCTGATCCAGATTGAAAAAGGGGAGCGGGTCAGCGCGGTCATTCCAGTCAAGGAATTTGATCATGAGCGATTCCTGTTCTTTGCTACAAAGAAAGGGATTATCAAGAAAACCACGCTGGAATCGTATGAGAACATTCGCAAAGGCGGACTGATTGCAGTCAATCTGCGCGAAGACGATGAGCTGATTGGTGTTCGTTTGACTGACGGGAAACAAGAGATCATTATGGGTACGCAAAAAGGGATGTCTGTGCGTTTTAACGAGGGTGACGTGCGGACAATGGGACGCAACGCAACCGGCGTGAAGGGAATTACGCTTGACGACGATGACAATGTCATTGATATGGACGTCATCAAGCCAAACGCGGAAGTTCTCATCGTAACGGCAAACGGTTACGGCAAACGGACTCCTGTTGAGGAATACCGTATTCAGTCGCGCGGTGGTAAAGGGATCAAGACGCACAATGTCACGGAACGCAGCGGGCATGTGGTCGGACTGAAAGTGGTGGAGCCAGAAGAAGATTTGATGATTATCACCACTTCCGGTATTATCATCCGCACGGAGATGAAGGGTATCTCTGTAATGGGACGTTATACGCAAGGCGTGAAGCTGATCCGTCTGTCTGAAAACGAACAGGTAGGTTCAGTAGCCAAATGCCCACCGAATGAAGATGATGACGATCTGGAGGACATGGAAGAAGCGGTTGACGGAGTTGACGCTCCATCCAATGTGGAACCAGACGATCACGAACCAACAGAAGAATAATGCCAAGATCATGAATGGAGCGCTCCGAGTTTTGTGGGGCGCTCTTTTTTGAACAGAAAGTTTGCCCAAACTGTTACTTTATTCCTGCAATTGGTTTGAAATTGGAGTAAAATTGGGAAAAGAAAACTATGTGATTACAAGTTGGATCGGGTGGTGACCAGGTTGCCCATCGTGGAAGTGAAGCAACTGAACAGCGGAGCAAGATTGGCAGAGGAAGTTTATACGGCATTAGGGGGAATCCTGTTTTCAAAGGGCACCCCTATTTACGAGAAAGAAATTGAATTTCTCGAAGCTTTTATGATTAAGAAGGTACATATCGAGGAAGTTGGGACTGGATATATATCTGAGCAAGCGGAAGCACCAGCGGAAGAGCCGGTGAAAAGTTCTGACAAGCCGCCTACCATCAAGCCAGCGATTCAGGAGTCTTTTGAAAAAGCGGTATCGACACTGAAAAACTTGATGATTCGTGTGCAGGGCGGAAATAACATTCCGGTGATGGAAGTGCGTGAGGTGGTTACGCCGATCATTACCGAGTTCCAGCAGCAACCGCAAGTATTGCTGTCATTGCGGCGTTTTGCGCGCATGGACAGCTATACGTATGAGCATGCGATTGCGGTCGGAATCATTTCTTATATGATTGCAAAATGGATCAAAGTTCCGGAAAAGGAATGGATGCAGGTTGCGTTGGCGGGAACTTTGCTGGATATAGGAAAGACGAAAATCGACCGCAGAATTTTGCAAAAGCCGGGGAAACTGACGGATGATGAATTTGAAGAGATCAAAAAGCATACCGTCTATGGCTATCAAATCATCAAAGCGTCCCACGGTTTGAGTGAAGGCGTTGCCTTGGCAGCTTTGCAACATCACGAGCGGGAAGATGGATCGGGATATCCTTTGGGGTTGCCTGGTTCAAAATTGCACCTGTACAGCAAAATCGTTGCAGTAGCTGATGTGTATCATGCGATGTGCTCTGACCGCATTTATCAAAAAGCGCTCTCGCCGTACGAAGTAGTCGAGCAATTGGTGCAAGACAGCTTTGGCAAGCTTGACCCGACGATCGTGCGCACCTTTGTGGATGGGATTACGCAATTTGCAGTTGGAACGATTGTAGAGTTAAGTGACGGTACGATTGGGAAAATTGTATTTACGGACCGTAATCACCCTACTCGACCGATGGTAGAAGCCAAAGGGAGAATCGTAAATCTGGTGGAATCGAGACATTTGGCGATTCTTCGTGTCTTGGAGCAATCGTAAAAAGAGTGGAGAGGCGATAAAATTCGCCTCTTTTCATTTTTATTTAACGGATTTTAAATCTATTTTAAAAAAGTGCTTGCGCATGTCTTTTATACGTGATAAGATACATCTTGTCGCTTCGCTAGAGGCGAACATCAAATAAGAAAAGAAGATAAAGCTATTGACTTCTTCAATCTCATTTGATAAAGTATTGAATTGTCGCTGCTGAGCGAAACGAGCCAAGAAAAAACTTCTTGCAAAAACTCAGCGGGCATGATAGGATAGAAAAGTCGCCTTGAGAGGCGAAAAGAAAAAATGTTCTTTGAAAACTGAACAGCGAAA